>CAZOQY010000172.1:0-6960 GCA_964581835.1 uncultured Streptomycetaceae bacterium
CGCCCGCCGTCAAGGCGCGCGCGCGCGCCGTGGTGCTGATCGGGCGCGATGCGCCGCTGATCGCGCGCGCGATTGCCGGCAGCGGCGTGCCGGTCGAACGCGCCGGCGACATGGAGGACGCGGTGGCGAGGGCCGCCGCCGCCGCGCGGCCGGGGGATGCCGTGCTGCTGTCCCCGGCGTGCGCGAGCTACGACATGTTCCGCGACTACGTCGAGCGGGCGGAAGCCTTCGCCACGGCGGTGCGGCGCCTCGGGGGCGGAGGATGCTAGGCATGCTCTATACCGACACCAGCCCGCGCGCGCCGCAGCCCGAGTTCGACCAGGGGCTGGTGTGGACCGCGGTGCTGCTGGTCGGGCTGGGGCTGGTGATGGTGTACTCGGCGTCGATCGCGATCGCCGAGGGCAGCCGCGCCACCGGCTACCAGCCGACCTATTTCCTGTTGCGTCACGGGTTGTTCGTGGCGGCGGGGCTGGTGGCGGCGATGGCCGTGTTCCAGGTGCCGCTGCGGTTGTGGCAGCGGGCCGCTCCGTACCTGTTCCTGCTCGGCGCCGGGCTGCTGGTGCTGGTGCTGGTGCCGGGCGTGGGCCGGGAGGTGAACGGCAGCCAGCGCTGGATCTCGCTGGGCCTCATCACGGTGCAACCCTCCGAGTTCATGAAGCTCGCCGCGGTGCTCTACGCCGCCGATTACACGGCGCGCAAGGCCGCGCACATGGACAGCTTCCGCAAGGGCTTCCTGCCGATGTTCGTGGTGATGATGGGGGTCGGCTGGCTGCTGCTGCGCGAGCCCGATTTCGGCGCCTTCGTCGTGATCACCGTGATCGCCATGGGCATCCTGTTCCTGGGCGGCATGAACTGGAAGCTGTTCGCCGGCCTGCTCGGCCTGCTGCTGGCCGGTTTCGTGGTGCTGATCCTCACGTCCCCGTATCGCCTGCAGCGCGTGATCGGCTTCATGGATCCGTGGGCCGACCCCTACGGCAAGGGCTACCAGCTGTCGCACGCGCTGATCGCGTTCGGGCGCGGGGAGTGGCTGGGCGTGGGCCTGGGCGCGAGCGTGGAGAAGCTGTTCTACCTGCCCGAGGCCCACACCGATTTCCTGCTGGCCGTGATCGCCGAGGAGCTCGGCTTTGTCGGCGTCGCCGCGATCATCGCAGCCTTTACCTGGATCGTGGCGCGGGCGTTCATGATCGGGCGCCGCGCCGCTTCGCTCGAGCGCTATTTCCCGGCGCTGGTGGCGCAGGGCATCGGCCTGTGGATCGGCGTGCAGGCGATCATCAACATCGGCGTCAACACCGGGATGCTGCCGACCAAGGGACTGACGCTGCCGTTGCTGTCCTTCGGCGGCAGCGCGCTGGTCTCGACCTGCTGCGCGCTGGCGGTGCTGCTGCGGGTCGACTGGGAGAACCGGCAGGTGATGAGAGGCTTCACCGTATGAGAGAGGAGAGAGGAGAGAGGAGAGAGGAGAGAGGGGCGTCCAACAGCGCCTCACGCCTCACGCCTCACGCCTCACGGACAATCATGATCATGGCGGGCGGCACGGGTGGTCATATCTTCCCCGCGCTGGCGGTGGCCGACCACCTGCGCAGCCAGGACTGGAACGTGGTGTGGATCGGCGTTCGCGGCGGCATGGAGGAGCGGCTGATCCCGCCGCGCGGCTACGCGATGTCGTGGGTGCGCTTCTCCGGCGTGCGCGGGCGCGGCCTCGTCGCCGCCGCGTTGCTGCCGATGAACCTGCTGATCGCCTTCTGGCAGACCGCGCGCGCGATCTTCGCGCACCGTCCCGACGTGGTGCTGGGCATGGGCGGCTACGTCTCGTTTCCCGGGGCGATGATGGCGTCCTTCCTGCAGAAGCCGCTGGCGATCCACGAGCAGAATTCGATCGCCGGGCTGGCGAACCGCGTGCTGGCGAAGCTCGCCGACCGCGTGCTGACGACTTTCCCGCACGCTTTCGGGGAGGCGACGGCGGTGGTGTGGACCGGCAACCCGGTGCGCGAGGAGATCGCGACAATGGCGCCGCCCGAGAACCGCTACGCGTCGCGCGCGGGGCAACTGCGGGTGCTGGTAGTGGGCGGCAGCCTCGGGGCGCAGGTGCTGAACACCGTCGTGCCCGACGCGCTCGCGCTGCTCGCGCCGGACGCGCGTCCGCGCGTCACCCACCAGGCGGGCATGGCCCACCACGACGCGGTGCGCGAGCGCTACCAGGCGAGCGGCGTCACCGCCACGGTGCTGCCCTTCATCGACGACATGGCGGCGCGCTACGCCGAGACCGATCTCATCATCTGCCGCGCCGGCGCCACCACCATCGCCGAGATCGCCGCCGCCGGCATCGCGTCGGTGCTGGTGCCCTATCCGCACTCGGTGGACGACCACCAGACGATCAACGCGCGCTTTCTCGCCGACCGCCGCGCCGCGCTGCTGGTGCCGCAAAGCGAACTGACGGCGCGGGGGCTGGCCGACGTGTTGTCCGGATTCACCCGTGAACGGTTGCTCGCCATGGCCCAGGCGGCGCGCACCGCCGGCCGGCCGGAAGCGACGCGCGCGGTGGCGCAGGCATGCATGGAGCTGGCTAATGCGACATAAGGTAAAGCAGATTCATTTCGTGGGGATAGGCGGCGTGGGCATGAGCGGCATCGCCGAGGTGCTGCTGACGCTGCGCTACAAGGTGAGCGGCTCCGACCTGTCCGAGAACGCCTCGACGCGCCGCCTGCGGCAGCTCGGCGCCAAGATCCACATCGGCCACGACGAGACGCACATCGCCGGCGCGGACGCGGTGGTGGTGTCGACCGCCGTCAAGGACGACAACCCCGAGGTCGCGGCCGCGCGCGCCCGCAAGGTGCCGCTGGTGCCGCGCGCGCTGATGCTGGCCGAGTTGATGCGGCTGAAGCAGGGCATCGCGGTGGCGGGCACCCACGGCAAGACCACGACGACGAGCCTGGTGGCGAGCGTGCTGGCCGAGGGCGGGCTCGATCCCACGTTCGTGATCGGCGGTCGCCTCGAGGCCGCCGGCTCCAACGCGCGGCTCGGCGCCGGCGAATTCATCGTGGTCGAGGCCGACGAGTCGGACGCTTCCTTCCTCTACCTGCAGCCGACGCTGGCGGTGGTCACCAACATCGACGCCGACCACATGGAAACCTACGACCAGTCGCTCGACAAGCTGCGCCAGGCATTCGTGGATTTCCTGCAGCGGCTGCCGTTCTACGGCGTGGCGGTGCTGTGCGCGGACGATCCCAACGTGCGCGCGATCATGCCGCAACTCACCAAGCCGGTGACGACCTACGGGCTGTCGCCCGACGCGCACGTGCGCGCGCTCGACGTCGTCGCGAACGGCACGCAGATGCGTTTTCGCGCGGTGCGCGCCGCCGAGAGCCGCGCGGACGCGGCGGAGATCGCGGTCACGCTCAACCTGCCGGGCGCGCACAACGTGAGAAACGCGCTCGCCGCGATCGCGATCGGCCTCGAGCTCGGTGTGCCGGAAGCGAAGATCGCCAGGGCGCTCGCCGAATTCAGGGGGGTCGGCCGCCGCTTCCAGCAGCACGGCAAGGTGCGTCTGCCGGGCGGCGGCGGCTTCACGCTGGTGGACGATTACGGGCATCACCCGGCGGAGATGGCCGCGACGCTCGCGGCCGCGCGCGGCGCGTTTCCGAAGCGGCGGATCCTGCTCGCGTTACAGCCGCACCGCTACACGCGCACGCGCGACTGCTTCGAGGATTTCGTCTCGGTGCTGTCCACCGCCGACGCGCTGGTGCTGACCGAGGTCTACCCGGCGGGCGAGACGCCGATCGTCGCGGCCGACGGCCGCGCGCTGGCGCGCGCGGTGCGGGTTCAGGGAAAAGTCGAGCCGGTGTTCGTGGAGAAGGTCGCCGACCTGCCGGCCGCGATACTCGCCGCGGCGCGGGACGGCGACGTGGTGCTGACCATGGGGGCGGGCTCGATCGGCAACGTGGCGGGGAGTCTCGCGAGCCGGGTGCGGAGCGTGAACGGCGCGGCATGAACATGATGGAAGCCAACAACCTGGTGACGGCCGGATTGCGCGGAGAGCAGCGCAGCCGGGAACCGATGTCGCGCCATACCAGCTGGCGGGTGGGCGGCGCGGCGGAGCGCGCCTATTTCCCGGCCGACCTCGACGATCTGTGCGCCTTCCTGCGCGCGCTGCCGGCGGGCGAGCCGGTGCACGTGACCGGGCTCGGCAGCAACCTGCTGGTGCGCGACGGCGGGTTGCGCGGCACGGTGGTGTTCACGCACTGGGCGCTGCGCGGCATACGGATGGAGGCCGCGCGGCAGGACGCGGTGGGCATGATTTACGCCGAGGCGGGGGTCGCGAGTCCCAAGGTCGCGCGCTTCGCGGCGCTGCACGACCTGGCCGGCGCGGAATTCCTCGCCGGCATACCCGGCACCGTGGGCGGTGCGCTGGCGATGAATGCCGGCTGCTACGGCGGCGAGACGTGGGACATCGTCGCCAGCGTGACGACGGTGGATCGCGGCGGCGCGTTGCGCCAGCGCGCGCGCGAGGATTACGAAACCGCCTACCGGCACGTGCAATTGAAGTCGAAAGTCGAAAGTCGGAAGTCGGAAGTGTTTCCTCATCCCTCATCCCTCATCCCTCATCCCTCCGAGGAGTGGTTCGTCGCGGCGACGTTCCGGCTGCGCAGCGGGCCCGGGGCCGAGTCGCGGGGGAAGATCACCGAATTGCTGAAGCGCCGCATCGCGACGCAGCCGCTTGGCGAGCCCAACGCCGGCTCGGTGTTCCGCAACCCGCCGGGCGATTACGCGGCGCGGCTGATCGAGGGCTGCGGGCTGAAGGGGCGCGTGATCGGCGGCGCGCAGATTTCGGCGCGGCACGCGAACTTCATCGTCAACCTCGGGCGGGCGCGCGCCGCGGACATCGAGGCCCTGATCGGGCTGGCGGAGCGGTCGGTGAAGGAAAAGTACGGAATCGCGCTGGCGCGCGAAGTGCGCATCGTGGGTGATGCATGACAAGTGGCGAGTGCGCGCCGAGGGGCGGAAGAGGGGCCCCGGTGATGTTCCGGGGATCTGACCCCCGGTGGCGCGCTGGGTGGTCGACGCAGTTGTGCGCAAACTCGCGATGGTGCGTCGGAGGCCACGAGTGACGCGAAACTTTGGAAAGGTGGCCGTGTTGATGGGCGGTAAGTCCGCGGAAAGGGAAATATCCCTGAAGAGCGGGGCCATGGTGCTCGCTGCGCTTCAGAAGGCCGGCGTGGACGCGCACGCCTTCGACCCGCGCGACAGCGGCCTCGATGCGCTCGCGGCGCAGCGCTTCGACCGCGCGTTCATCGCGCTGCACGGCCGCTTCGGCGAGGACGGCACGGTGCAGGGCGCGCTCGAGTACCTCGGCATTCCCTACACCGGCAGCGGCGTGATGGCGAGCGCGCTGGCAATGGACAAGTGGCGCACCAAGCTTCTGTGGCAGGCCGCCGGGCTGCCGACGCCGCCGTACGAGCTGCTGACCGCGCGGACCGATCCCGCGGCGCTGGCGCAGAAGCTGGGCCTGCCGCTGATGGTGAAGCCGGCGCGCGAAGGCTCCTCCATCGGCATGAGCAAGGTGACCTCGGTCGAGAAAATCGCGCCCGCCCGGGAACTTGCCGCGAAGCACGACGAGGTGATCATCGCCGAGCGGTTTATCGAGGGCGTCGAGTTGACCGCGGCCATGCTCGACGACGAGCCGCTGCCGCTGATCCGGCTCGAGACGCCGCGCGTGTTCTACGACTACGAGGCGAAGTATTTCTCGAACGACACGCGCTACGTCTGCCCTTGCGGCCTGCCAGCGGAGCAGGAAGCGCGCGTCCAGCGCATCGCACTCGAGGCCTTCCGCGCGGTCGGTTGCAGTGGTTGGGGGCGCGTGGACGTGATGCTCGATCGCGCTGGCGACCCGTACCTGCTCGAGGTCAACACCATCCCCGGCATGACCGACCACAGCCTGGTGCCGATGGCGGCGCGCGCGAAGGGGTTCTCGTTCGAAGACCTGGTGATCCGCATCCTGGAGGGCGCCCATGTGGGATAAGCCCGCCTGGCTGAATGCGGCGGCCAACGCGCTGTTCGCGGTCGCGGCGCTGATGATCGCGGTCACTGTTGCCGTGCTGGCAGCCCGGCTGCCGGTTTTCGCGCTGAGCGAAGTGCGCATCGACGGCCCCCTCACGCATGTCACCCGCGAGCAGGTCGAGGACGTCGTGCGGCGCGAGTTCAGGGGTAACTTCCTCACGGTCGATCTGGCCGCCACGCGCGCCGCCTTCGGCCGGCTGCCGTGGGTGCGCAGCGTGAAGGTGCGGCGTCACTGGCCGGCGCGGCTCGACGTGGCGCTGGAAGAGCACGAGCCTTTCGCCCGCTGGGGCACCGCCGCGCTCGTCAACACGCACGGCGAGGTTTTCACGGCCGCCTACGACGGCGAACTGCCGGTGTTCGTCGGGCCCGACGGCGCCGCGCGGGAGATTTCCATCCAGTACCGCTACTTCCGCCGCAGCCTGGACGCCATCGGCGAGGTCCCGGTGGAAGTGCAGGTCACGGCGCGCCGCGCCTGGCAGTTGAAACTCAAGAGCGGGCTCACGATCGCGCTCGGACGCGAAAGCATCGAGGCGCGCCTCGCCCGCTTCGTCGCGGCGCACGGCCGCACGCTCGGGCGTCTCGGGCGCCGCATCGATTACGTGGACCTCCGCTACGCCAACGGCTTCGCCGTGCGCATCCCGGAACTGCGCCACGAGAAGCCGGAAACGCGCCGCGCGCGACGGACAGGATAGGAACGGGACGAACGAATGAGCAAGGCCAGGGACAACAAGAAGCTGATCGTCGGGCTCGACATCGGCACCTCCAAGATCGCGGCGATCGTCGCGGAGCTCCGGCCCGACGGCGGCTTCGAGATCATCGGCATGGGCAACCATCCGTCGCGGGGGCTGAAGAAGGGCGTGGTGGTCAACATCGAGACCACGGTCAACGCCATCCAGCGTGCGCTGG
>CAZOQY010000173.1:0-6931 GCA_964581835.1 uncultured Streptomycetaceae bacterium
AATCACCGCCTGAACAATCTGGCCCATGCGTAACCTCGCCTTCGCGTCATGGCACCGCGGTCAATCTGGACTCAAGCGGGGATCCCCCGCTTGATGCAGATCAAACTTTCGGGAAATCTTCGTAAGAACCGAGATCGCGCATCATCCTGCGACACCTGCGCACCAATCCGGGGAATCGCTAGCGCTTGCGCGCCGCTTCGTAGAGCGGCATGACCGCCGCCGAGTAGTTGGCGAGGTCGCGCGCGCGGTTCTGCGCCGACGGATGCGTGGAGAGGAACTGCGGCGGCGCCGCGCCGCCTACCTGTCCCATCTTCTGCCACAGCGTAATCGCCGCGCGCGGATCGTAGCCGGCGCGAGCCGCCAGTTCGACGCCGATGCGGTCGGCCTCCGTCTCGTGGCTGCGCGAGTTGGGCAGATTGTAGGTGACTTCCGTGATCATGCCGGCCAGATCGAGCGCCGCCTCGTTCAGTCCGAGCAGGGTGCCGACCACCGCGATGCCGAGGCTCTGCGCGAGCGACTGGGACACGCGCTCGCGGCCATGCTCGCGCAGCGCGTGCGCGATCTCGTGCCCCATCACCGCCGCCAGTTCGTCGTCGGTGACCTTGAGCCGCTCGATCAGGCCGGTGTAGACCGCCATCTTGCCGCCGGGCATGCACCAGGCGTTGACGTCCTTGGAGGTGATGACGTTCACCTCCCACGCCCAGCCCGGCCCGTCGGGACGGAACGCCGCGGTCGCGGGAACGAGACGCTGGGCGATCGCCTTCACCCGCGCCACCTGGGCCGCGTCGCGGTTCAACACGCCCTTCTTCGCGGCCTCCTGCAGCGTCTGCTGATAGGCCTTGCCGGCCTCGCGGTTCACGGTGCTCGACGCGAGCATCATGGTCTGCTTGCGGTCGACGCCGACCGCGCCCGGCTGCGTCGTCTGCACCGTCTTGCACGAACCGAGGGCTATCAGGCAGAAGGCCAGCCCGAAACGCAGGATCAGCGAAGTCGTCTTCATATGGCGCTTCTAACGAACGGACCGCGTTCCCCGTTGAGGCCCCTGTGTAAGCAATTGTAATTCAGCGCAGCAGCACGCGGCGGTCCTGCCCGTCCAGCTGAAACACTCGCCACGGCCCGCCCCCCTCCCGGCACAGGCCGTAGCGGAACGGCAGCGTGCCGCGCCCCGGGGTGAAGAAGCGCAGGTCCTGGAACCAGGCGCAGGTCGAGGGATTACCCGTGTCGACGCGCAGGAACATCGGCTCGTCGGCAAACCAGCGGTAGAAGCCGAACTCCGGCCGCTCCCAGGCCTCGCGCGCCACCGCGCGCTCGGCCTCCGAGGTCCCGTAGCGGCTGCCGAATACCCACTGCGCCTGCGCGAGCGGCAGGTAGGCCGAGTCGAGCCGCCGGATGAAGCCGGCGTCGGGCCCGGCCGCGAGCGGCTCGCGGCGCACGAGGTTGACGAAGCTGTAGCGCACGTCCTCGCCGTTTCTCACGATCACCATCCAGTTGAACGGCGACACCGGGCGCGGCTGCGCCGAAACGACGGCCTGCCGCAGGCCCGCGGCTTTGGCGTACGCCTCGCCCCACTCGATCGCGCGCTGCTGCTGCAATCCCTGGAAAGCGACGTAGCCACACAGCGCCGCGAGGCCGACGATCGCCGGCACCGGCGTCTTGCGCCAGGCCAGCGACGCGGCCAGCCCGGCGAGAATGATGCCGGTGAACCAGAGATCGATGATGAAGGTCGTGCCGATGCCGTAGCGGCCATCAAAGAACGGCGCGAAGACGATGGTGCCGAACGAGGTGATCCAGTCGCCGGCGATGTGGATGGCCAGCCCCATCGCGATGATGCCGAAGTAGGCTTTCCATGGGCGATCCCGACGCCAGGCCAGCGCGGCGAGCTGCGCCAGCAGGAACGCCCACAGCGGCAGCAGGATCAGCGAATGCGTCGCGCCGCGATGGTGCAGCAGGTACTCGATCGGGCCGACGTAGCCGATGACGAAATCGAGGTCCGGCGCCATCGCGGCGAGAAAGCCGATGAGCACCCGCCGCCGCACCGGCAGCGCCTGCGGATCTTCCTTGCCCGCCGTCGCCCGGCCGAGCAGCGCGCCGGATAAGCCGTGTGTCAGGGTATCCATCGCGCGGAATCATACCGTAACTGCCTGAATGCGCTGATAGACCGCCAATTGACCAGATTTCTGGCAATCAGTACACTTCATCTGTACACATGAGGAGCAGCCATGGACGACGTTAAAGTCACTGAATTGCGGCAGAACCTGCCCCAGTACCTGGCAAAGGTACGGCGTGGCGAGCGTGTTCGCGTCACTTCGCGCGGCAAGGTCATCGCCGAAATAACCCCCCCTTCCGCCTCCAGGAAAGAGGCTGAAGCAGCCCGCGCACGGCTGCGCGGCAGCCTCTTGCGCTACGACGACCCGTTGGAGCCTGCGCTGGAACCCGGCGACTGGGACGTCAACAAGTGATCGTTCTCGATACCCACGCGCTGATATGGTGGGCAACCGGGGCGACCCGGCTGTCCGCGCGAGCCAGGCGCATCATCGCGTCCTCGGCGCGCCGGGGAACTGTCGTTGCATCGGCCATCAGCGTATTTGAAATCGCCACGCTGGGCCGCCGCGGCAGGCTCTCGTTCGGAGTTCCCCTGGAGCAGTGGCTGAACGATATCCGGCTGCTTCCGGAACTCCGCCTGGAACCCGTGAGCGGCGATATCGCGCAACTGGCGGGGACTCTCCCGGAAACCATGCCGGGCGATCCTGCCGATCGGCTGATCGTCGCCACGGCGATCCAGCTTCAGGCGAAACTGGTCACTGCGGACAGCCGCTTGCGCGATGCGCGGCTGGTCGAAACCGTCTGGTAAAGCGTCTCAGTCCCAGCGGTTGTCGCGAACCTGAATGGCCCCATTCTCGATCCGCACCGGAAAAGTAGCGACTGGCTCATAGGCCGGCGGATTGGTCACCGCACCGGTCCTGATGCAGAAGCGCGCGCCGTGGCGCACGCATTCGATCTCGTCGCCCACCACGCACCCGCCGGCCAGCTCGCCGCCGTCGTGCGTGCACACATCCTCGATGGCGTAATGCTCGCCGCCGAGGTTGAAGACGGCGATGTGCGTGCCGTCGGCGTCCACGATCCTGTGGCCGCCGGGCTCGATCTCGCCCGCTCTCGCTACGTCGATCCAGTCAGACATTGTTCAGATTAACCGCAGAGACGCAGAGAGAAGAAAAACCATATGAACCGCCAAGCGCGTCAAGAGAATCGGAAAACTTACACTAGCCCGAAAATGCTGAATCCATATACCGGCATATACGACTCACTATATGGATATGCCCATCTACGCTGGTACATCTATACGATATGGAATCTCTTGGCGTGCTTGGCGGTTCGATTATTTTTCTTGATCTTACTCTGCGTCCCCCGCGTCCTCTGCGGTGAGAGGTTCGCCTTTCAGACTGCGACGACTTCCATCTCCGGTTCGATCTGCCGAACCAGGTTCTCGATTCCCGCCAGTGTGCCGGAGATCGAGCTGGGGCAGCTGCCGCACGCGCCCTGGTAGTGCACCGTCAGCTTGTTGCCTTCGAGCCCGACGACGTAGAGGTCGCCGCCGTCGCCCTGCAGGTACGGGCGCACCTGCTCGTCGAGGATGTCGTTGATCTTGTCCAGCCGCGCCTTGTCGGCCTCGGACAGGCTGGCGATGTCCATCCCCGCCTCGGCCTGCGCCGCGTACTTCGCCGAATCGGCATCGGCCGCAGGCGCTTCACGAATCGGCACCGCGACCTGGCGCATCAATTCCTGCCAGTCCGCGCCGCCGTCCTGCGTCACCGTGATCCAGTGGTCCACGTAGAACACGTTGGTGACGTGCCCGATGTCGAACAGCTTCGACGCCAGCGGGTCGTCCTTCGCCGCCTCGGCGTTGTCGTACGAGCGCGATATGCCCCAGGTCAACGGCTCCTTGAGGACGAACTTCATCGCGTTGGGATTCGGCGTCGGCTCGATTTCAGCTATCTTCGGCATGCTCAATCCAGAATTAACCGCCAAGACGCCAAGACGCCAAGGAAGCAAACATCAACAATTAAACCCTTTAACTTCATCTTCTCCGTACGCCCCGTTCCTGTGCCTCTCTGCAATCTCTGTTTTCTCCAGGACAGTTCCGTTGCCGTGCCTGGCCGTTCGAATATCGTTTCGATCTTCTTGGCGCCTTGGCGTCTTGGCGGTTCATTATTTTTTCTCTTTGCGTTTTGGCGGTTCAGTTTTACGCATTTCCGACCGGGGCATTCATCGGGTCGGCGTCGGCCTCGGTGGTGACGCTGGCCCCGGAGTTCAAAGCGGCATGCAGCGTGTGCCACGGCAGGATCGCGCATTTCACGCGCGTCGGCAGGTCGCGCACGCCGGCGAACACCGTCAGCCGCCCGAGATGGTGCGGCCCGGCGGGATCGAGCTGGCCGGTCGCCATGTCGCGGAATTCCCGGATCATCTGCTCGGCGTCGCCGCGGCTCTTGCCCTTCATCGCGCCCGTCATCATCGAGGCCGATGCCTTGCAGATGGCGCACGATTCGCCCTCGAACTGGACGGCCTCGATCGTGTCGCCGCCCAGCTTCAGCGTCAGCTTGAGGTGGTCGCCGCACAGCGGGTTGTGCCCTTCCGCCTTGTGCGTCGCG
Organism: uncultured Streptomycetaceae bacterium; assembly: GCA_964581835.1. Classification (GTDB taxonomy): domain Bacteria; phylum Pseudomonadota; class Gammaproteobacteria; order Burkholderiales; family SG8-41; genus SG8-41. The sequence continues at coordinate 4,647 of CAZOQY010000173.1, forward strand.
TCCGCCAGCACGCCCCAGTTGCGGGGCTTGCGGTTGTGATCGAGGATCACCTCTTGATATAGCTGTTTGCTGTCTGCCATTTTTCCAGTAGGAAATCGGGAACAGGAACGACGCCTGTTCCCGATTTCCTAATTCCGCATCCCATCCACTAGCGAAAAACCTTCTGCACGCGCTGGATGCCCGCAACCAGCGCATCCACTTCCGCGTAAGTGTTGTAGAACGCGAACGAGGCGCGCGAGGTGGCGGGGATGCCGAAGCGCTGCATCACCGGCTGGGTGCAGTGGTGGCCGGTGCGGACCGCGATGCCGTCCTCGTTCAGCAGCGTGCCGACGTCGTGCGGGTGCACGCCGTCCACGACGAACGAAACCACGGCCGCCTTTTTCTCCGCGGTGCCGATGATGCGCACCCCCGGCAGGCGGTTCACCCGGTCGGTCGCGTAGTCGAGCAGCCCGGTCTCGTGCGCGTGGATGCGCTCGAAGCCCACGCCCCGTATGTAGTCCACCGCCGCGCCCAGCGTGATCGCGGCCGCGATCGGCGGCGTCCCGGCCTCGAACTTCGCCGGGATCTCCGCGTAGGTCGTCTTCTCGAAGGTAACCGGGCGGATCATGTCGCCGCCGCCCTTGAACGGCTGCATCTTTTCCAGCCACTCGGCCTTGCCGTAGAGGATGCCTATGCCGGTCGGCCCGAAGATCTTGTGGCCCGAGAACGCGTAGAAATCGCAGTCGAGCGCCTGCACGTCGAGTTGCATGTGCGGCGCGGCCTGGGCCCCGTCCAGCAGCACGGGGATGCCCTGCGCATGCGCCGCCTCGATCATTTCGCGCACCGGGTTGATGGTGCCGAGCGCGTTGGAGACGTGGCCGACGCAGACGATCTTCGTGCGGGGCCCCAGCAGCTTCAGGTATTCCTCGACGATCAGCTCGCCGCGGTCGTTGATCGGCACGACGCGTATCTTCGCGCCCTTCTCTTCCGCCACCATCTGCCACGGCACGATGTTGGAATGATGCTCGAGCGTGGTGAGCACGATCTCGTCGCCCGCCCCGATGAACTTGCGGCCGTAACCGTGCGCGACCAGGTTGATGGCGTCGGTGGTGCCGGTGGTGAAGATCACCTCGCGCTCTTCCTTCGCGTTGATGAACGCCTGCAGCTTCCTGCGCGCGGCTTCGTACTCGGCGGTGGCGACCTCGGAGAGGTGGTGCACCGCGCGGTGGATGTTGGAATGCTGCGTGGTCTGGTAGCGCAGCCAGCGGTCGATGACCGGCTGCGGCATCTGGCTCGACGCGGCATTGTCGAGAAATACCAGCGGCTTCCCGTTGACCTTCGTCTTCAGGATCGGAAACTCGGCGCGGATGCGCTCGAGGTCGAGTCCCGCCGCGTCCTTCATCCCACGCTTCAATGTGTCGGGAGCGTTCATGGGGTCAGGCCACCTGTGTCTGGGCGAGCACCATCTGCTCCAGCCGTTCTACCAGTGACGGCACCGGGATGCGGTCGACTACCTCGGCGGCAAAAGCATAGGTCAGCAGGTTGCGGGCGCGCGCTTCCGGCAGCCCGCGGCTCATGAGGTAGAACAGCTGCTCGGCGTCGAGCCGGCCGATGGCCGCGCCGTGCGCGCATTTCACGTCGTCGGCGAAAATCTCGAGTTGGGGCTTCGCATCCACGCGCGCCTTGTCCGAAAGGAGCAGTACGCGGCTCTGCTGCGCCGAATCGGTCAGCTGCGCGCCCGGCCGCACCACGATCTTGCCGTTGAACACCGCGTGCGCCCCGCCGCCGACGATGCACTTGTGCAGCTGCTGGCACGAACCGTTGGCGCGCAGGTGGTCCATCAGGGTATGCGAGTCGGCGAGCTGGCGGCCCGAGATCAGCGCGAGGCCGTCCATTTTCACTTCGACGCCTTCGCCCTGCTGCAGCACGTTGAGATTCAGCCGCGACAGGCGCGCGCCGAGCGTGACCGAGTGCGACGCGTAGTAGGCGTCCTTCGCCAGGACGACGGAACAGTTGGCGATATGGAAAGCGGCGCCGGATTCGCGCTGCACCCGCACGTGGCGCACGCAGGCGCCCTCGCCCACCGCGATCTCGGTGACCGCGTTGTTGAAATACGCCGCGTCGCCGATGGCGACGTAGTCCTCGACCACCGTGCAATCCGCGCCGGCCTCGGCAATCACCAGGCAGCGCGGATACGCCGCCGCTCCCTTGCGCGTGGCGACGTGGAGGATCTGCACCGGCGCCGGGTTCTGCCGGTCGCGCGCGACGCGGATGAAAGCGCCGTCGCGAAGATAAGCGGTGTTCAA
>CAZOQY010000174.1:0-6908 GCA_964581835.1 uncultured Streptomycetaceae bacterium
GCGCGCGCGTGCCGCCGGCCGGTATGCCATGCAGGTCCATCCGCGCGTGGATCGTGCGCACCTGGTCCCTGATCCGGACGAGCCCGGCTTCGGTGAGAGGCGAGCGGTTGTCGTCCACCAGCCGCCCGCCGAGATTCGAGGCGATGCTGCCTGCGATGCCGAGCATCTGGTCGAGGACGGCGGCGCCGTTCGCCACCCGCGGCACGTCCAGCAGGAAAGTGATGCCCCGGGTCGTGAGGCCCTTCATGCTCTCGGGCAGGAATGGGGCCGGCTCGTGGTTGTCGAGCGTGAACAACGTCTGCCGCTGCTCGTTGCGAAAATGAAACACGCCGTCGGACTCGAGCTTGAAGCCCGCGGCTTCCGCGGCCGCGCGTATGCGCGTGCCGGGAAACGTGGCGCTTTCCGCCGCAACGACGTTGACCCCGACCGCGACGTCGACATCGGCGCAAAAGGCGTCGAGGTCGCGCGCGCGCTGCAGCGCCGGGTGGGGGTCCGGGCAATTCGCCGTCGCGGGCATCCGGTCGGCGCAGCTCCTGATCGCGTCGCAGAAAGCGGAAAGCTGGGTCGGGCTGACCGCGCCGGCGCGGTTCACCAGTTGCAGGGAAAGTCGCAGGCTGTGAAACCGCCCGCCCCGGCCGCGCACGACGTCTTCCCAGTCTCCGCTCTGCGCGTCGAGCCCCTCGATGCGAACGGGCTTGCCGCAGGCGGCGACCTTGCCGGCCAGATCGCCGAGCGCCGCGTCGGCTATCGGGGCATCGGATTCGATTTCAGCCACGTAGTCGAGCACGGCATCCGGCCCTCCCGCGGGATCCGCTTCAGGCGCGGCGCGGGTTGCCGCCGGGACCGGTTCTCCGTCCGCGGGAGCCGGCGGCACCAGTTGCGGCTCGAGGCGGCCGTCGGTCAACGCCGATTCGACACCGGCCTTGAGCAGCACATCGTCATGACCGGCGCCGAACGCCTGGCTCATCTTGCGGCGATAGCCGCGCTCCTGCAGCCAGTTATAGAGATAGACGCCGGCGACTACCACCGCGCCGATGACAAGCAGGCTCAACTGCAGGTCGCTCATGACACCCTCCAACCCCGGATATCAGGCCGCGGCTTCCCCAAGGCGGCGTCAGGCTGCCGCTTCACTCAGCTTCATCGCCTCTTCGATATCGACCGCCACCACGCGAGAGACGCCGGGTTCCTGCATGGTGATGCCGAGCAGCTGCTCGGCGATCTCCATGGTGATCTTGTTGTGGCTGATGAACAGGAACTGCGATTGCTGCGACATTTTCTTCACGAGCTCGCAGAAACGGCCGGTGTTGTAGTCGTCGAGCGGCGCGTCCACCTCGTCGAGCAGGCAGAATGGTGCGGGATTCAACTGGAACATCGAGAACACCAGCGACAGCGCCGTCAGCGCCTTCTCGCCGCCCGACAGCAGGTGGATGGTGGTGTTCTTCTTGCCGGGCGGCTGCGCGATCACCTGGATGCCGGCATCGAGTATCTCCTCGCCGGTCAGCACGAGCCGCGCCTGGCCGCCGCCGAACAGCGCCGGGAACATCTCGCTGAAATGGCGGTTGACCTCGTCGAAGGTGTGCTGCAGGCGCTCGCGCGTCTCGCGGTCGATGCGCCGGATCGCGTCTTCCAGCGTCGCCATCGCCTCGTTCAGGTCACGCGACTGCGCGTCCAGGTATTCCTTGCGCTCGCGCGCGGCTTGCAACTCTTCCAGCGCGGCCAGGTTCACCGCTCCCAGCCCCTTGATCTCCTCGTTCAACCGGGAAATCTCGCCGTTCAGCGTGCCCGGCCGCATGCCTTTTTCGACCTGTTGCGCCACTTCCTCCTCGCTCGCACCCGCGTCGACCAGCTGCTGGGCGTACTGTTCTTCGTTCAGGCGCGCCTCCTGCTCCTTCAGGCGCATTTCCGCGATGCGCTCCCGCAGCGGCTCGAGCTTCTGCTCGATCGCGTGCCGCTCCTCGTCGGTCGCCTTGAGGGTGCTCTCCATCCCTTCCAGCGCGTCCCGCGCATGGGCCAGGGCCTGCTCGCGCTCGGTGCGCGCCGCGAGCGCCTGCTGCAGGCGCGCCAGCAGGGGGGTTTCGTCGTATCCGGCCAGTTCCTGCTGCCGCGCCTCGAGCAAGACCTGGAGCTGCGAACTATTATCAGATATGACTTTAATAGAGTTCCGTATCTCGCTGATTTTATTATCACAAGACTGCATGTTGAACACCGCTTGCTGAGCCGCTTCCCGCGCCCCCTGCAAGGCATTGCGTTGCCGTTCCAGAACGTTTTCAGCGCGCCGGTACAAATCAACGGCAAGGTCAAGCTGCCCGCGCTGCTGCCCGACTTCCGCCTGCAGCTCGGCGACCCGCCGCTCGGCGGCCTGGGCCCCGGTGGAAACGGCCGCGGTCTGGGCCCCGATTTCAGCCAGCTCCGCCGCAACCCGCTCGGCGCGCTGCGTGACGCGCTGCTCCAGCTCGGTGAGTTGCAACGCCTCCATCTGCAATGCGTGATGCCGTTGCTGCCTGTCGCTGATCGCGTCGCGCAACTCGTCCAGCCGCGCGCGGCGCCGCTCGACGTCTTTCTCCGCTGACGCAGCCGCGCCGCGCAGCCGGTCGAGCCCCGCCCGTGCTTCGGCGAGCGTCGTGCCGAGCTGCTCGATTTCGCGTTGCCGGGAAAGCACGCCGTGCAGCTCGCTGTCGGGCGCGTGAAAGCTCATCGTGTGCCGGGTGAAGATATGGCCTTCGGGCGTCACCAGCATGGCGCCCGCCGGCATGCTCGCGCGAATGGCCATGGCGGACGCCGAGTCCGCGATGACGTAAACCTGCTGCAGCCAGTCCTCGACCACGGTCAGCAGCCGCGCGTCGTTACACGTGACGTAGCGGCGCAGCGGCTCGCAACCGGCAAGCGGCGTCGCTGGCGTCGCGGCGGTATCCGCGGGCGCGAACACCGTGATCCTGCCGGGCGGCGGATCGCCCAGCCAGTCCCCGGCCTGCTCCACCCGCTCGAGGGCGATCGCATTCAGGCGCTCGCGCAGCGCCGCTTCCAGCGCGTCTTCCCAGCCGGACTCGATGCGTATCTGCTGCCACAGGCGTTGCGCCCTGGCGAGACCGCGCGCTTCCAGCCAGTCCTTGGTCTGCGCGCCGCGAGCCAGGCGCTCCTGCAACCGGGTCAGGGCCTGCAACTGCGCTTCGATCCCGGCGAGTCGCTGGCTGGCGGCCTCCTGCGCGGCATCCTGCTCGCGCAGAGCCTGCTCGGTCCCCGGCAGGCGGTCTTCCTCGGCTTCCAGGGTTGACCGCAACCCGCTCAACTCTTCTTCCAGCGCCGCGATGCCGCCGCGCAGTTGCTGAAGCCGCGAGGTGTCGGCGGGTTGCAACGCCAGCCGCTCTTCCTGGAGGCGCTGCGCGCGCGCGGCGAGCTGCCCGATCGTTTGTTCGGCATGCGCGCGCTTGGTCTGCTCGACGCCCATGGCCTGCTCCGCCAGGGCCAACGCGCGCTGGAGTTCCTCATAGCGGTTGCGGGTTGCCTTGAACGCCTCCTCGGCGAGGGGCAGCTTGCCGTTCTCGATGCCAAGCGCGCTTTCGCGGCCCGCGACATCCTTCACTGCCCCGGCCAGTTCTTCCTGCAGCGAGGCAAGGCTGGCTTGCGCCGCCGCGAGCTGTTCGCGCCCGCGCTGCTCCTGGGCGCGCAGCTCGGCGAGTTCACGCTCGACGCGCTGGCGGTTGTCGCGCAGGTGCGCGAGTTCCTGCTCCAGGCGCGCGGTCTCGGCATTGGCTTCGTAGAAAGCGCCCTGGGCGGAGTGCACCGCGTCGCTGCCGCGGTAATGCTGCGACCGCAGATCTTCCAGACGTTTCTCGGTGTCGCGCAGGCGCGCGGTTTCGGCTTCGAGCTCCAGCGTCAGCCGCTCGACTTCCTTGCCGTGCCGTGCCCGCTGCGCGGCCGCTTCCTGCTTTTTCAGCAGCGACAGCAGGTTCTGCGCCGTGCGCAGCCGGCCCTGCAGATCCTGGTAGCGGCCCGCAACCTCGGCCTGCGACTGGAGATGCTCCAGCTGCTTGTCGAGCTCCGCGCGCACATCCTCGACGCGCAGCAGGTTCTCGCGCGTGTCCTTGAGTCTCAATTCGGTTTCGTGCCGGCGCGCGCGGTATTTGGAGACGCCCGCGGCTTCCTCGAGAAAAACCCGCAGTTCCTCCGGCTTGGCCTCGATCACGCGCGAGATCATGCCCTGCTCGATGATGGCGTAGGCGCGGCTGCCCAGGCCCGTGCCGAGGAAGATGTCGGCGACGTCGCGCCGGCGCACGTGCGTGTTGTTGATGTAGTACGAGGTGGCCTCGCCGTCGCGGGCGAGCATGCGCTTCACCGAGATCTCGGCGTAGCTCGACCACTGCCCGCCGGCGCGTCCGAGGCTGTTGTCGAAAATCAGCTCGACGCTGGCGCGGTTCACCGGCTGGCGCTGGCCGGAACCATTGAACAGGATGTCCTGCATGGTGTCCCCGCGCAGGTGCTTCGCGGAAGTCTCGCCCAGCACCCAGCGCACGGCGTCGATGATGTTCGACTTGCCGCAGCCGTTGGGGCCGACGATGCCTACCAGTTGTCCGGGGACGGGGATGTGAGCGGGATCTACGAAAGACTTGAAGCCTGCGAGATTGATCTGTTTGAGTCGCAATTGAGTTATCTTGTATGTAGTTATAATCCGCAGGGTACTTGGGACCGATATTTTACAGAAATTTCAGGCCATCGCGACATCAAATGCCGAGCAAACCGAACCGCACGCTGGAAACGTTCCCCAACCCCCATCCCGCGCGCGATTACCGGATTCACATGGAAATACCGGAGTTTACCTGCCTGTGTCCCAGGACCGGGCAGCCGGACTTCGCGACGCTCGAACTGGACTACGTGCCGGACCGCCGCTGCGTCGAGCTGAAAAGTCTCAAGCTCTACATCTGGTCGTACCGCGACCAAAGCGCATTCCACGAGGCGGTCACCCACCGCATCCTCGACGATCTCGTGCGGGCGACGCGGCCGCGCTTCATGCGGCTCACGGCAAAATTCAACGTGCGCGGCGGAATTTTCACCACGGTCGTCGCCGAGCACGCCCGGCGCGGCTGGAAACCGGCGCCGGTAGTGGATCTTCAGTCCCTGCCCGCTTCGTCCAGTACCCGCGGCTAGGCTCGCAAAGCCCTTTATAATTCCGTCTTTTGAATTTTCGCGGCGCGCTCGCCGGGCGCGACCGCCCCCCCATCGTGAATCCCGACCTCGAACGGCTGCAGACCTATCCGTTCCAGAAGTTGAGCACGCTGCTCGACGGCGTGCGGCCGGATCCGTCGCTGAAGCCGATTCCCCTCTACATCGGCGAGCCCAGGCATCCCACGCCGGCATTCATCAAGCGCGCGCTGGTGGATCATCTCGACGGTCTGGCGGGCTACCCCCTGACCATCGGGACGATCGAGCTGCGCGAAGCCATCGCGCAGTGGCTGAAGCGCCGCTATCGTCTCGACGCCGTGGACGCGGCGACCGAAGTCATCCCGGTAACCGGCAGTCGCGAAGCGCTGTTCGCCATCGCGCAGACGGTGGTGGATCCGACGCGTCCCGACCCGGTGGTGGTCTGCCCCAACCCGTTCTACCAGATCTACGAGGGCGCGGCGCTGCTCGCCGGCGCCACGCCGCTCTACCTCAACAGCGTTCCGGAAAACGGCTACGCCTTCGATTACGACCAGTTGCCGGAAGCGGTGTGGCGCCGCGCGCAACTGATTTACGTCTGCTCCCCCGGCAATCCGACGGGTTACGTGATGCCGCTCTCCGACTGGGAGCGCCTGTTCGACCTGTCGGACCGCTACGGCATGGTGATCGCGTCCGACGAATGCTATTCCGAGATCTATTTCGACGAGAACCGCCCCCCGCTCGGCGCCCTCGAGGCGGCGCAGCGCCTGGGCCGCAAGGGCTACCCGCGCCTGGTCGTGTTCTCGAGCCTGTCCAAACGCTCCAACGTCCCGGGCATGCGCTCCGGCTTCGTCGCGGGCGATGCGTCCATCATCAAGCCCTACCACCTCTACCGGACCTATCAGGGCTGCGCGATGAGCCCGCCGGTGCAGCAGGCGAGCATCGCCGCCTGGAGCGACGAGGCGCACGTCGTCGAGAATCGTCGGCTGTATCGCGAAAAATTCGCCGCCGCACTCGACATCCTGCGGCCGGTGCTCGACGTGGAAATGCCGGACGCGGCCTTCTACTTCTGGTTCAAGACCCCGATTCCCGACACCGAGTTCGCGCGCCGGCTCTACCAGCAGCAGGCGGTGACGGTGCTGCCCGGCAGTTACCTCGCGCGCGAATCGGGCGGCATCAACCCGGGCACCCACCGCGCACGCATCGCGCTGGTGTCCTCGGTCGCGGAATGCGTCGAGTCCGCGCGGCGCATCCGCGCTTTTGTCGAATCCCTGTAATCACGGAGTAAAATCGCAGCCATGGACGAATTGCAAGCCACCATCGAGCAGGCGTGGGAGCGCCGCGCGGAACTGAACCCCGGCAGCGCGCCGGCCCGGATCGGCGACGCGGTCAGCCAGGTGCTGGCGGCGCTGGACGCGGGCCGCGCCCGGGTGGCCGAAAAGAGCGGCGGCCGGTGGATCGTGCACCAATGGCTCAAGAAAGCCGTCCTGCTCTCGTTCAGACTCGAAGACAACGCGCCGATGGCGGGCGCGGCGACCCAGTACTACGACAAGGTGCCGAGCAAGTTCGCGAACTACACGCGCGAGGATTTCGCGCGCGGCGGATTCCGCGTGGTGCCGCCGGCGATGGTCCGGCGCGGCGCGTTCATCGCGAAGAACGCCGTGCTGATGCCCTCCTACGTCAACATCGGCGCCTACGTCGACGAAGGCACCATGGTGGACACCTGGGCCACGGTCGGGTCGTGCGCGCAGATCGGCAAGAACGTGCACCTGTCC
>CAZOQY010000175.1:0-4651 GCA_964581835.1 uncultured Streptomycetaceae bacterium
ATCGGGCCGGGCGTAAGCTGTCCGAGCGCAAGGCCGTCGAGAAACTCGCGCGGCGTCAGCCACTGCAGCTGATTGACGATCTGGTCCTGCACGAAAGCGATTACGGTAATGCCGCCACCGAAGGTGAACGCGCCGACCTTGAAGAAGAACACACCGATATCCCACAGGCCCGGCGCGGGCGCGCCTGCGCCGTCAACTGCACCTGCGGATACTCCGGATACAGTCAACGACAGCCCTGACCAGTGATGGGCGGCCGCCAGAAGCGCCACCACCAGCGCCGCACGCAGGCCCCACGCCCGGGAGTGGTACAGAACGACGCCCACACACCCTGACAGCAGTAGCGTGCTGACAATACCCAATGGCGTAAAAGCAACAAGAAGGGCCGCGGTGACGGCAATCGCGATCTGGCTTGCGCCCTTCAATGCCGCCCGGCCCAGCCGGTAGACCGCAACGACAAAAATGCTAAGCACGACCGGACCAAGTCCGTAGAAGGCATCGCGCACGAACGGCAGCGCGCCGTACGTCGAATAGAGCAACGTGAGCGTGATCATGATCAGGAACGCCGGCACGATAAAGCACAGCCCGGCCAGCACCCCGCCGCGCCAGCCGGCGCGCTGGTAGCCAACGTAGATGCCGAGTTGCGTCGCCGCCGCGCCTGGCAGCATGTTCACCAGCGCGAGCCCCTCGAGAAAGCGCTCCTTCGACAGCCAGCCGCGCTTTTCCTGTATCTCCGCTTGCATGATCCCCATGATCGCGGGGCCCCCATAGCTCATCGCTCCGAGCTTGAGAAAAGTCCCGGCAAGCTCTTTCCAGCGGCGCTGGAATTCTTCAGTAACGTGGCTCATTGTGACTTCCTCCGAATCGACAGCATTTGCATCCAGTCGTCCTGCTCCTGGTCGCTCATCACGGATCATCGGTAAAGATCGGGATTCCAGGTATGCGTTTCGTCCTGCCCCTCCTTGCACCACGCGTAGAGCGCGTCGTACATCACCATGCCGTGCGCGAGCATCTGGTGGTCGTCCGGAAAGTTGCGCGACAGCCCCAGTGACACCGCGAGCAGGCCCGCCGCCTGCGGCGCGAGGTCGAGGCGCCCGATATCGGCGCCGCGCACGATGGTCGCGAGGCGGGCGAGCGCCGGGTCGCCGCCGAGCCGGTAGGTCTTCACAAAGGCGTCGAAGCTGCACAGCTCGCCGTCGTGCGTGAACTGCACATCCGGCACGTCGTACGGGACTGCCTCCTTCGCCTTTGCCGTCGCCAGCACTTCCTTCGACGGCACGTAAAGGAATTCCGCCCCGGGATCCACGAAACGCGCCACCAGCCACGGGCAGGCGATGCGGTCTATCTTCGGCCGCTCGCGAGTCACCCAGCGCGTGGCGGCCTCCTTCGGTTTGGCCGCGACCGCGCCGCCGGCGGCCTTCCAGCCTTCCTCGAGGCCGCCCTCGAGGAAAGTCGCCGCGAAACCGGCCTCCCGCAGCGCCTTGGCGGCGTTCTGGCTGACCTCGTGGCCGTGCACGCAGTAGACCACCACGCTGCCGGCGCGCGGCAGCTCCTTCGCCCATTCCGCGACCTTCGCGGGATCGCGCCGCAATGCGCCCGCGGCCATGTCGGCGGCGGACCGGAACGCCGGCTCGCGGCGCACGTCGATCAGGAGTAGCGGGCTTGCGCCCAATAACCCGGTTTTCAACTGGGACGCGGTAATGGATGGTTTCATGGCTGCCGGCTCCTTTCGAGTTTTTTCAGTATCTGCGTGGTCAATTCGCATACGTTCATGAGTGGCACATCGAGCGCGACGATGCGGGCGCTGTTGCTGCCGATATCGATCCTCCAGAGCGTGCCGGTGGCGGAAGTCACCGCAAAAAGAGTCCCGTCCGCGCCGAAAGCCAGGGCGCCAAACCCGACATCCCACCGTTCCCTGTCGTTCAGGCGAATTGTGTGCTCTTTCACCGAGTAATCGCCGGCGTCGATGCGCCACAACTTCGACTGCACGTTGCTGGTGACATAGACCGCCCCGGACCGGTCGAGCGCCATGTCGGGCGGGCACGCGAAGCGGACGACCGACCAGCCCGGCAACGCCACCCTTGCAACCAGCGCATTGCTGGCGGCATCGTGAACCCTCACTTCATCGAGCCCGAGCACCCAGCGCCTGTTGCGCGCCGCATCTTCCTTGACCCGGAGATGACTCCGCCCGTCGACCGCGGGCTCCGGATCCCCCGTCCTGCCGCATCCTGCCACCACGTTCAAAACCGCAACCAGAAATATCCAGACGTATCCGCTTTTCACAAGCAAGCTCCTTCCCCATCCGGGGATCAGAGCAGCGCTTGCGACGGGGATCGTCTTTTCGGACCGGGTGTCTGCGTTGGACCCGGCTGGGCAGCCTGCCGCCCGAAGGCAGCCGGATACCCACACAACAGATACTTTACGAGCAATACCGCATATCAGGTCCGATGCAAGAACAGCAAACGAACGACGCCCGCGCCGCCAGAATGTGGCGAAACGGTGTGGCACTGCCCTGGCATGGATATGACAGTGCCCGCACCGAGCGCGTGACGCTCACAGGATTTGGACGGGGCACCGTCTTGGAGGGAGGAAAATTTCCCGGGGGTCCTGTAACCCCCAGGCACCAGACTACGCCGGTAAACGGCGGAAATCAACAGCCCAGCTGGTCCGCCAGGTCGAGGAAGCTCTCGGCGTTGATGGTGAAGTCCGCCTCGGAGGCGAGGTCCGGGTTGTTGTTGCGCCCGTACTCGTGGGGACGCTTGATGAAGGCGGTTTTCAGGCCGTGCGTCGCCGCCGCGCGCAGGTCGTGCTTGTGCGCCGCGACCATCATCACCTGCTCCGGCTGGAGATCCAGCCGGTCGGCCGCCCCCAGGTACATCTCGGGATCGGGCTTGAAGTGGTTGAAGGTGTCCGACGAGAAAACGCAGTCCCACGGCAGACCGCCGTGCTTCGCCATGTTGACCAGCAAGCCGGTGTTGCCGTTGGACAGCGTGGCGATGATGAATTTCGACTTGAGCCGCTTCAGGCCGCGCGGGGAATCGGGCCACGGCTTCAGGCGGTGCCACGCGAGGTTGAGATGCGTCTTCTCCTCTTCGGTGAGCGTGGTGATCCTGAACTGCCTCAGCACGTCCTCGAGGATCGCGCGGTGGATCACGTCGATCTTTTCGAACGGCGCTTCGCCGCGCCGCACGCGGTCCATCGCCGGCCGGTAGCCGCCGCGCCAGGCCCTGGCGAACTTCACCGCGTTCACGCGCAGGCCTTTCGCCTTCGCCAGCCCGCGCACCTCGCGCGCGATCGATCCGTGCCAGTCCACCACGGTGCCGAATACGTCGAATACCAGCGCCTTGACCCCGACCTGGCTCATCGCACTTTCTCCCTCATTTCATCGTTTCGCGCAGGAACGCAACCACGTCAGCGCCCCACAGGTGGCTGCCCAGGTAACCGAAGCTGTGGCCGTCCTCCGCCGTCTTGCCGAACGGCGGGTAGATCTTCATCCGGTTGGGCTTGCCGAGTCGGCTCATCTCGGCGGACAGTTCCCGGCTCGGGCCGGTGTCCATGTCGTTCTCGGCCTGGATGAAATAGACGGGCACGCGCGCGCCGCGCGCCATGTCGATCATCCACTGCTTGAATTCCGGCGAGCGCTTCCAGTTCAACGCCGCGCCCGCCATATTGACCGCCGCGCGGACGCCGTCGCCGCGCTCGGCCACCTCCATCGTCAGCACGCCGCCGAAGGAGTTCCCCATGACGGCGATGCGGTTGCCGTCCACGAACGGCATGCCGCGCAGACGGGCGAGCGCCGCCAGCACGTCGTCCAGCTGCTCGGTCTTGAGCAACTCGACCGCTTTCTGCCCGCGGGCGACGATGCCCTGCTCCTGCGCGACGCGGGACAGCGTGTCGAGCACCCACGTGCCCTGGTCCGCGGACAATCCCTGCCCGCGACGGTACGGCGCGAACAGCACGAAACCCTCGCGCGCGAACATCGGGCCGATCTGCGCGAAATGCACGTCGTGGTAGCGCTCGCTGCCGTGGTTGTAGAGGACCGCGGGGAAAGGTCCGGGGCCCGCCGGCTTCCACACCAGCCCCTTGAGCTTGAGCCCGCCGCTGTCGAAGGTCACGAGTTCCGGCACGGCCGCGTCGTGCCGGACCGAAACGCTGCCGGTCGTCGCGCAGCCCGCCAGAAACGCCAGCATCACCGCGCCGGCACGGAACGACAAACTGGCATTCGAGAATCGCATGGTTCGACCTCCTTTGCCGATCAATTCTTCGGGACCGCGGTCACGCGGCTTCCGATCATCCTGTCGATTTCCCCGTCCGAGTAACCCGCCTCGCGCAGGATCTCGGCGCTGTGTTCGCCCAGCCGCGGCGCCGGCCGCGGCGGCTCCGGCGGCATGCCCTCCCACGTCACCGGCGTCGCCATCAGCCGCAGCCGGCCTTCGGTGGGATGGTCGGTCATCGTGAAAAATCCGCTCTCCGCGAGATGGGGATCGTCGATGATGTCGTCCACCGACTGCACCGGGGTCGCCGGTATGTCGGCCCCGCGCAGCGCCTCGAGCCACTCCGCGCTGGTGCGGGTTGTCATCTGCTCCGCGACGAAGGCATAGACCTGGTTGATGTTGCGCGAGCGCGCCTCCTGGCTCGAGAAGCGCGGGTCGGA
>CAZOQY010000175.1:4751-6865 GCA_964581835.1 uncultured Streptomycetaceae bacterium
CCGGTGATGCGGTCCGAGATCGCGGTCGGGGCGTAACGCGGGCGGTCGGCGCCGGCGACGTGCGTCGCCCACGGCAGGCCGGCCATGCCCTGGATGAGATCGTCGTAAGCGGGCTGTGCCGCGTAGCGTCCGCGCTGGCTGTAGCCGTACGCGCCGACGTAGATGATGCGCGGATTGGCCGCGGCCACGTCCTCGTAGGCGAGCTTCAACCGCTTCATCGCCTGCGGCCGCACGTTGTAGATCAGCACGTCGGCATCGCGGACGAGCTTCAACAGCGCCTCGCGCCCGGCCGGCTGCTTCAAATCGAGCACGATGGAGCGCTTGTTGCGATTGTGGTGCAGGAAGATATGGCCCATGCCGGGATGTTTCATGGGGGCGATGTTGCGCAGCACGTCGCCATCCGGGGCCTCGACCTTGACGACGTCGGCGCCGAGATCGGCCAGTATCTGCGTCGCGAACGGCCCCAGCACCACCGTCGTCAGGTCGATAATGCGCACGCCGGCCAATGGCCCGCTTCGCCCGTTTTTCGCTGCTCTTTTCCCGTCACTCGTCACTCGTCACCCGTCACTCGTCACTCGTCACTCGGGCTGTATGCCCGCAGCCTTGATGACCTTCGCCCACTTGGTCGATTCCGCCGCCTGGAATTTCGCCAGTTCCGCGGAGGTCGTGTTCCACGGCTCGATGCCGGTGGTCTTGAAGAAGGACTGCGCCGCCGGCCCCTTCCCCGCGCTGATGAACAGTTCCCGCAACCGGGCGGCGACCGCGGGCGGCGCTTTCGCCGGCAGGTAGGCAGCGAACCAGAAGGTCAGCTCGTATCCCGGCACGCCGACCTCGGCGATCGTCGGCAGGTCGGGCACGTTGGGCAGGCGTCGCGGGCTGCTCACGCCGAGCGCGCGCACCTTGCCCGCTTCCACCTGGGGCAACCCGGTGACGACGTCGGTGATCATCATGTCGATGTGGCCGCCGACGAGATCGGTGACGCCCATCGGGTTGCTCTTGTACGGCACGTGCACGAGCTTGATGCCGGCCATCTGCTGGAACAATTCGCTGGCGACGCGGCTGGAGGAACTGCCGCCGCCAAAGGTGAGCTTGCCCGGCTGGCGCTTCGCCAGCGCGATGAATTCCTTCACCGTCTTCGCCGGCACGCCCGGATGCACGATCATCACCTGGCCGCCGCGGGCCAGCGTGGTGACGGGCGTGAAATCCCGCACCGGGTCGTAGGGAATCTTCTTGTAGAGGTGCTCGTTCGCGGCGTGCGTCGTGTTGGTCGCGATCAGCACGCTGTAGCCGTCGGGCGCGGTCCGCACGAACGCCTGCGCGGCGATGATGCCGTTCGCGCCCGGGCGGTTGTCGATCACGATGTTCTGCTTCGTGTCGGCGGTAATGCCCTGCCCCAGGGAGCGCGCGAGCACGTCGGTCGCGCTTGCCGCCGCAAACGGCACGTAAAACGTAATCGGCTTCGCCGGGTAATCCTGCGCCGCCGCAACGGAAGCCAGCGCGGCAGCCACCGGCATCAGGAACTGAAACATTCTTCGCATTGCCATCCCCTCCTGCGTGAGTCGTGATTCGTGAGTCGTGATTCGACCCGTTTTCCCCTGCGCCCCCTGCGGTTAGAGTTTCAGCCCGAGCATCTCCGCCGCGTGCTTGCGCGTGGTCTCGGTGATTTTCACCCCGCCCAGCATGCGCGCGATCTCTTCCACGCGCTCGTTCCTGTCCAGCACCGTCACCTTCGACAGCACCTTGCCGTTCGACGTGGCCTTGGTCACCTGCCACTGCTGGTCGGCGGTGGCCGCGACCTGCGGTAAGTGCGTGATGCACATGACCTGGTGCTTGCCGCCCAGTTGCCCGAGCATCTTGCCAACGATCTCGGCCACGCGGCCGCCGATACCCGCGTCCACCTCGTCGAAAATCAGCGTCGGCACCTGCGCAACCTGGCTGGTCGCGGTCTGCACCGCGAGCGAAAGGCGCGACAGCTCGCCGCCGGAAGCCACCTTGGCGAGCGGCTGCGGCGTCACGCCCTTGTGCGCGGCAACGAGAAACTCGACGTTCTCCAGCCCGTGCGCGGAAACCTCGGGCACTTCGTGTAGCGCGGCCTCGAACCGCCCCCCCGCCAT
>CAZOQY010000176.1:0-6853 GCA_964581835.1 uncultured Streptomycetaceae bacterium
CCGGCGTAGCCACCGCCAATAACAGCTACGTTCATGATGTCGTCGGCCAAACTGGAGTAGGGGGGAACGGGGGGATATTCCCCCCGTTCCGGCGGGCGAGCGTGACAGCCGCCGCCATGCCGGCGTAACCACCGCCGATGACGGCTACTTTCATGGAAGGGATGCCGCGGCCCGCTACGCCGCGGCCTGGGCCGGCCGGGCCTGCTTCGGCCCCGCCCAGATTTTCTCCGGCACGAATACGCTGCCTTCGAAGATGCGGCGCGCGGTGCGGATCAGGGCCGCGCGGCGCAGTTCCTGCCGGCCACCGGTGAAGTCCACATCGAGGTCGATGACGATCAGGCCCTGCGGGTGTTCGATCCGCACCATGCCCTGCGGCGCAGATGGCAGCGGGGCGAGTTGCGCGGCCACCGTCCCGGGGATGGCGCAGGCCGAGGCGATGCACACGGTGCCGGTGACCGGGTGCGCCTTGTGGCAGGTCTCGGGCACGAAGAAGCGCGACGCGATGTGGCCGCTGTTGCGCGGCTTCGACAGCAGGGCCATCTTGGGCACGACGTTCCTCGACACGTCGCCCATGCCCATCAGCGCGCCGGCCTTGCGGCGGATGGCTTCCATGCGCGCGTGCGTGGCCTGGTCGGCGTCGAGCTCGACGGCGGTCTCGTGCCCGGTCTTGCCGAAGTCCCCGGCGCGCATCAGGACCACCGGCATCGCGATGTCCACGCAGCTCACTTCCACGCCGTCGATGACGTCCGAGGCCCTGCCGGTGGGCAGCATCTTTTTCGTGACGGAGCCGATCGCGCTCCGGAAATTGATGCCGACCGGGGCCGCCGTGCCGGGCACGCCGTCGATGGCCGCGTCGCCCTCGTAATTGACTTGCCCGCCGGGCGTTTGCACGATCGCTTCGACCAGCGACTGGGTGTTGACGTTGAAGATGCGCACCGGCGTCTCGCCGTTTTTCGCCGGCACCAGTCCGGCGTCGATCGCGAAGGGGCCCACGGCGACCAGCATGTTGCCGCAGTTGGGCTTGGTGTCCACGAAGGCCTCGTGGATCTGCACCTGCGCGAACAGGTAGTCCACGTCCGCGTCCGGCCGCTTCGACGGGCTGATCATCGCGACCTTGCTCGTCACCGAGTGCGAGCCGCCGATGCCGTCCACCTGGATCTGGTGCGGCGAACCCATCACCGCGAGCAGCACCGCGTCGCGCGTGGGAACGTCGGCGGGCAGGTCGGAGAGCCTGAAGAACGGGCCGCGCGAGGTGCCGCCGCGCATGATCACGCAGGGGATCTTGGTCTGCATACGATTTTCTCCAGGCGATGGGTCGATTATACGACCGCGAGAGGCGTCGCAGGTACTGCGTCTCAGATACTACGTTTCAGATAAAACGTCTCAGATAGGGCGAGCGAGAGACGCTTGATCTGCGACGCAACACCTGAGACGCCTTACCTGAGACGCCTCATCTGCAACGCCTCTAAAACGCGTAGCGGCGCATGCCGCCATCCACCGGCAGCACCGCGCCGGTGATGTAGCTCGCAAGCGGCGAGGCGAGGAACACCGCCAGCGCGGCGAGTTCTTCCGGCTCGCCGTAGCGGCCGACCGGGATTTCCTCGGCGGATTCCTTCGCGCGGTATTCCTCGGAGTATTTCCTGCGGATCTGCTCGCTCATGATGCGGCCCGGCGGGATGCTGTTCACCGTGATGCCGTGCCTGCCGACCTCGCGCGACAGACCTTTCGACCAGGCGTGGATCGCGGCCTTGGTCGGCGTCGCGGCGAGCAGCGCGTCGGGCTCGGATTTGCCGCTGATGTTGATGACGCGGCCCCATTTCTTTTCGATCATGTAGGGCAGCACGACGTGCGTGAGCTGGCGCACCCGCACGAAATTCAGCGTCATCGACTCTTCCCAGGCCGATTCCGGTGCGTCGATCGGTATTGCGGGCTTGCTGCCGCCGGCCGAATTGACGAGGATGTCGACCGAGCCCAGCAGCCGGTGCGCGGTCTGTGCGAGCTTCGCCGGGGCGCCGTCGTGCATGACGTCGATCTCGACGATGCCCGGCTGCGGCCCGCCGGCCGCGACGATTTCCTGCGCCAGGGCATCGAGCAGCGGGCGCCGCCGCGCCACGATGCAGGTCTTCACGCCTTCCGCGGCGAGCCCTTTCGCGATGGCGCGGCCGATGCCCATGCTCGCGCCCGTCACCAGCGCGGTCTTGCCTTTCAACTGTAAGTCCATGAAGCGTCCCAGATAAATCGTCTCAGATGAATCGTCTCAGATAAAGCGTCTCAGATAAAGCGTCGTTCTCATGCTGGTTTGGCACGCCCTATCTGGGACGCCGTATCTGAGACGCACTATCTGCGACGTAGTATCTGAGACGCCTTTGGGGGGTTGCGTCAGCTCTTCAGCCAGGTCCACCAGGCTATCCAGAGCTTGCGGATCGGCGTGAGCGACACCCGCTGCGTCAGCACGCGGCAGCCGTCGCGCCGGACCTCGTCCAGCGTCGCCTGGTAGATCGCCGCCATGACGAGGCCGGGACGCTGCGCGCGCCGGTCGGCCGCGGGCAGTCTGGCGAAGGCGTCACGATAATAGCCCAGCGCGCGCCCGATCTGGAATTCCATCAGGGCACGGAATGCGTCCGTCTCGCGCGCGTCGAGAATGTCGGCTTCGCTCACGCCGTGGCGCGCCAGCTCGTCGAGCGGCAGATAGATGCGGCCGCGGCGCGCATCCTCGCCCACATCGCGGATGATGTTGGTCAGCTGGAACGCCATGCCGAGGTCGGCGGCATAGTCGAGCGTGCGCCGGTCGCCGTAGCCGAATATTTCAGCCGACAGCAGTCCCACCACGCTCGCCACCCGGTGGCAATAAAGCTTGAGCGTCTCGAAATCGGGGTAGCGGTTGTAATCGAGGTCCATCTCCATGCCGGCGATGATTTCCATCAGGCGCGCTTCGGCCAGGTTGAAGCGGGGGGCGACTTCGGCCAGCGCGCGCGCCACGGGATGCTGCGGCGCGCCGTGATAGATCGCGGTCGTCTCCCTGCGCCACCAGGCGAGCTTGGTGCGCGCCACCGCGGCGTCCGAGCACTCGTCCACCACGTCGTCCACTTCGCGGCAGAACGCGTAGAGCGCGGTGATCGCGCACCGCCGCTCCGGCGGCAGGAACAGGAAGCTGTAGTAGAAACTGGAGCCGCTGGCGGCCGCCTTGGACTGGCAGTATGCGTGAGGATCCATTTGCGCTAGCACTTCGGACGGCGTGGATAGTGGATGGTGGATAGTGGATAGTTGTACACCCTCGTCACCTTCATTCCGCGCAGCGGGAAGCTTTTCGGTCCATCCACGATCCACCATCCACGAATCACGAGTCAGAGCGCGCGCGCAAGTATCAGCGGCCAGTCATGCCAATACAATACCGGCCGCTGGTGGAACATGTCGCACTGCGCCGCTTCGAGCTTTTCGAGTATGCGCAGCCCGCCCTCGACGGTGGCGCGGATTTCCAGGCCGATGCGGCCGGGCAGCGCCCGCCCGAGCGGGGCGCCCGCGTGCAGCATGTCCCGCGCGCGCCCGATCTGGAAGCCGATCAACGCCCGCCACGCATCGTCGCAACGCCGCTCGGCGATGTGCTGTTCGGTGACGCCGTGGCGCTTCATTTCGTCCTGCGGCAGGTAGACGCGGCCCATGGCGTAATCGACCGGGACGTCCTGCCAGAAGTTGACGAGCTGCAGCGCCGAGCAGATCGAATCGGAGTGCTTCAGGTTCTCCGGCGTGGCCTGGTCGAACAGATGCAGCAGCAGCCGCCCGATCGGGTTGGCGGAGCGCCGGCAATAATCGAGGACCTCGGGAAAATCCCTGTAGCGCTTGCGCCTGACGTCCTGCGAGAACGCGGACAGCAGGTCGTAGAACAGGCCGACCGGCAGCTTGTGGTTGTGTATGACGCCGGCGAGTTCCGTGAACTCGTCGGAATCGGGAATGATGTTGCGCTCGATTTTGCGCAACTGCCCGCGGAAATGCTCCAGCTGCTCCAGCCGCAGCGCGTCGGGCGCGTCTCCTTCATCCGCCAGGTCGTCGGCCTCTCTCGCGAAACGGTAGATTTGCGCTACCGGATGACGAAATTGGGGGGGCAGGAGGAGGGAAGCGACCGGGAAATTTTCGTAGTGGTTGACGCCCATTTGCTGCTACGCAAAATCCCATTATTATCAAAAGGCTGCATTGCAACCTTAAGACGGCTTGCAAGCTTTCGGTGTGAACCTGATTATATTACAATCAGAATGTCGCGAAAGTGGCGGAATTGGTAGACGCACCAGATTTAGGTTCTGGCGCCGCAAGGCATGGGGGTTCGAGTCCCTCCTTTCGCACCACGGGCGCGGTGCGCGTGGTGCGAGCCGCAGTGGCGGTTTTCCCCTTTCCCGACGAGCCGCCAGGCGGGGCCGGCGCGCAAGCAGTTCCCGCGAGTTGTACCCGCGAATGATCACTGGTATCTTTCAATCAACTGACAGCAGATGCAGGCAAACTTGGAAACATTGAGCGCACTCGAGCGGAAACTGAGCGTGGCCCTGCCCGCCGCCGAGATCAACAGCGAGATCGAGAATCGCCTGAAGCGCCTCTCGCGCACGGTGAAGATGCACGGCTTCAGGCCCGGCAAGGTGCCGTTCAAGGTGGTCGCGCAGCAATACGGGCCGCAGGTGCGCCAGGAAGTGCTCGGCGACGCGATGCAGAAGAGCTTCGGCGAGGCGGTGCAGCGGCAGAACCTGCGGGTCGCCGGCTATCCCCGATTCGAGGTGCAACCGGCGACCGAAGACGCCAGCGAGCTGAAATACAGCGCCACGTTCGAGATCTATCCCGAGATCGTGGTGGGCGATATTTCCGGCACCACCGTCGAGCGCCCCGTGCTGGAGGTGGGTGACGCCGAGGTGGACAAGACCCTCGAGATCATGCGCAAGCAGCGCGCCCGCTACGAGCCTGCGGAACGCGCTGCCCGGGACGGTGACCGGGTCACGATCGATTTCAACGGCACCATCGATGGTGCCGCGTTTCAGGGCGGCAGCGCGAAAGACCAGGCGGTGATGCTGGGCAGCGGCCGGCTGTTGCCGGATTTCGAGTCCAACCTGTCCGGACTGAAGGCGGGGGACGCGAAGAGCTTCGACCTGCGTTTCCCGGACGATTATCACGGCAAGGATGTGGCCGGCAAGACCGCCCGCTTCGAGATTACGGTCAAGCAGGTCGCGGGGCCGGTCCTGCCTGATATCGATGGCGACTTCGCGAAGAGTCTCGGCGTCGATGACGGCGACATCGCCAGGATGCGTGGCGAGATCAAGGCCAACCTCGAGCGCGAGGTCAAGGTCAAGCTGAAAATCCGCGTGCGCGACCAGGTCGTGCAGGCGCTGCTCGACTCGACCAGGGTCGAGGCCCCGAAATCGCTGGTGCAGATGGAGACGCAGCGCATGGCGGCCGGCGCCCGCCAGGAACTCGCCTCGCGCGGCATCCAGGTGACCGAAAACATGCCGATGCCGACCGACCTGTTCGAGAAGCAGGCCGAGCGGCGGGTCACGACGGGCCTCATCCTGGGCGAACTGATGAAGGCGCACAACCTCTATCCCAGACCGGAGCAGGTGCGCGCGCTGGTGGAGGAGCAGGCACAGAGTTACGAGCACCCGCAGGAAGTGGTCAAGTGGTTCTACGCCGAGCCGGAGCGGTTGCGCGACATCGAGTCCGCCGTGGCGGAAGAGAACGTCGTGACCTGGGCGCTGGGTGTTGCGAAGGTGTCCGACAAACCGGTCGATTTCGACGAACTCATGGGGAAATAACATGCAGACGCTGGAACCGCGGGGCCTCGGGTTGATCCCGATGGTGATCGAGCAGAGCGGCCGCGGCGAGCGTGCCTACGACATCTACTCGCGCCTGCTGAAGGAGCGCGTGGTGTTCCTGGTCGGCCCGGTGACCGAGGTGACCGCCAACCTGATCGTCGCGCAGATGCTGTTCCTCGAGTCCGAGAACCCGGACAAGGAGATTTCGTTTTACATCAACTCGCCGGGCGGGTCGGTTTCCGCGGGGCTCGCGATCTACGACACCATGCAGTTCATCAAGCCCGCCGTCTCGACGCTGTGCGTCGGCCAGGCCGCCAGCATGGGCGCGTTGCTGCTGGCCGCGGGCGCCAAGGGCAAGCGCTTCTGCCTGCCGAACTCGCGGGTGATGATCCACCAGCCGATGGGCGGTTTCCAGGGGCAGGCGTCCGACATCGAGATCCACGCGCGCGAGATTCTGTTTCTCAAGGGAAAGTTGAACGAGATCATGGCCAGGCACAGCGGCCAGGACATCAAGAACATCGAGCGCGACACCGATCGTGACAATTTCCTGAGCGCCGAGCAGGCGCTGGCTTACGGGATCGTGGACAAGGTCCTGTCGAGCCGAACCGAGACCGTGAAATGATGTCCTAGCCCTGGGGACGGCCATGACAGATAAAGTCGGCGGCGAAAAACTGCTCTACTGCTCGTTCTGCGGCAAGAGCCAGCACGAGGTCCGCAAGCTCATCGCGGGCCCGTCGGTATTCATCTGCGACGAATGCATCGAGCTCTGCAACGACATCATCCGCGAGGAAACCCAGGGCGACCACGGCGCCAAGGGCGCCAAGTCCGACCTGCCGGTGCCGAAGGAGATCCGCGCCATCCTCGACCAGTACGTCATTGGCCAGGACCTCGCCAAGAAAATCCTGTCGGTGGCGGTCTACAACCACTACAAGCGGCTGAAGTCGATCACCAAGAACGACGACGTCGAGCTCGCCAAGTCGAACATCCTGCTGATCGGGCCGACCGGCTCGGGCAAGACCCTGCTCGCCGAGACGCTGGCGCGGCTGCTGAACGTGCCCTTCGTGATGGCG
>CAZOQY010000177.1:0-5525 GCA_964581835.1 uncultured Streptomycetaceae bacterium
GGCAGGATCAGCCGGATGGGCTTGCTCGGATAGGATTGCGCCAGCACGCTCCCGCACAACAGCGCGGCGAGCAGCGCGACCAGACTCAGGAATGCCCGTGTGATCATCTTTCCCTCCCAAAGATCCATCGTGTCCAGGCTTTAGCTGCCATTACTACAAGCGGTCTCAAAAACCTTGTTTTGCCACAGAGAACACAGAGGTCACAGAGAAGAACATCGATCCGGGAACGGGCTTTTCTCTCTGTGTTCTCTGTGATCTCTGTGGCTGATTTTTTTGAGATAGCTTCTCGAAGTAATAAGGCAAAAGGCGAAACAAAAAAGCCCGCTGCCGCGGGCTCTTTTTCAGTAAAGCAAGTCTAGGTCGCGGTCTTGGTGAAACGCACCGTCACCGCGCGCGCGGTGAAGTCGGTGACGACGTTGACGAGAGCAGGCTTGCCGTTCTTGATGGCATTTTTCGCGCGCTCCAGCGCCGGGCGGATGTCCTCCGGCTTCTCGACCTGCTCGCCGTGGCAGCCGAGGCTCTGCGCGAACTTGTCGAAGCGCGTGTAGCCCAAGTCGCGCCCCGGCTTTTCCTTCTTCGGGTCCGCGGTCCAGCCGCCGTTCAGGCTGATGACGACGATCACCGGCAGCTTGTGGCGCGCGGCCGTGTCGAGTTCCATCGCGTTCAGCCCGAACGAGCCGTCGCCGTGCAGCACGACGACCTGCTTGTCGGGAAACGCGGCTTTCGCCCCCACGCCCATCGGCATGCCGACGCCCATGGTGCCGAAGGTGCCGGAGTTGATGCGGTGCCGCGGCAGGTACGTCGGGATGGACTGCCGTCCGTAGTTGAGGATTTCCTGTCCGTCCACGACCAGGATCGCGTCGCGGTCGATGAAATCGCGCACCTCCTTGCACAACCGCAGCGGGTGGATCGGCGACTTGTCCGTGGACATCGCCTTCTCCGCCTCCGGTCGCTTGGCTTCCTCGACCGCGGTGAGCTGGCCGCGCCAGTCGGCAAAGCGGCCGGCGTCGACGCGACCGCCGCCCGCCGCGAGCATCTGGCGCATCACCGCCCCGGCGTCACCGACGATGCCGACGTCCACGCGCGGGCTCGAGCCGATCTCGGCCGGGTCGATGTCGATGCGCACCACCTTGGCCGTGCCGGACATGCGCGGCGGCTTGAGGTGGCCGAACACGTAATTCAGGCGCGTGCCGACGACGAGATAGAGGTCCGCCTCCTTCATCGCCGTCGAGCGCGCGTTCAGGAACGCGTGCGGGTGGTCCTCGGGAATGATGCCGCGGCCCTGCGGCGTGGTGTAGATCGGCATGCCTGTCTTCTCGACCCACTGGCGCAACGTGTCGGCCCCGTCGGACCACAGCACGCCGCTGCCCGACAGCACGACCGGCCGGCTGGATTGTTCGATCAGCTTCAGCGCCTGCTCGATCAGCGCAGGATCGCCCTGCGGCCTGTTGCGCGCGAGCGTCTTCGAGCAATCCGGCCACTTCACCGCGGACTCCTCGACTTCTCCATAGAGCACGTCGGACGGCAGGTCGAGATAAACCGGCCCCGGCTTGCCGGCAATCGACTGGCGGAACGCCATGTCGATCAATTCCGGTATGCGGTGGGTTTCGTACACGCGATCCGCCCACTTGGTGACGGGCTTCATGATCGCGACCTGGTCGATTTCCTGGAAGGTGCCGTTGCCGAGCTCCTTGATCGGGCACGAGCCGCCGAACGCGACCACCGGGCTGCAGTCGAGCAGCGAGTGCGCGAGGCCGGTGGTGAGGTTGATGGTGCCGGGCCCGGACGCGCCCAGGCACAGCCCCGGCTTGTTGGTCACGCGCGCGTAGGCATGGGCCGCCATCGCCGCCGCCTGCTCGTGGCGCACGTCGATCGGGCGCACGCCGCGCTTGATGGCCGCGGTCAGCGCGTCGTTGATCGGCCCGCCCATGATGAAGAACATCGTGTCCACGCCGATACGTTTTAACGTCTCGCCGACCAGCTCATTGCCCGTGATAGTTGCCATAAGTATTCCTATAGAAGCGTCTCAGGTGAAACGTCTCAGATACGGCGTCTCAGATACGGCGTCTCAGGCAGGGCGTCTCAGGTACAGCGCGTTTTATCTGCAACGCCTTATCTGCGACGCTTCATCTGAGACGTTTTATCTGCGACGCATCACCTGCGACGCCTTTCGCGACTAGTCGCGGGTGCCCTTCTTGAGCGGCGTCTCCCTGATGTACTCCGCGATCTCGGCGTCGCCCATGCCGAGCCACTCCTTCAGCAGCTCGCCGGTATGCTGGCCCAGCAGGGGCGCGGTCTTCACCGGCACGTGCGAGTCGGACATCTTCACCGGCCAGCCGGGAATATGGAATTTTCCGCGCGTCGGGTGCTCGATCTCCGCGAACATGCCGCGCTTGCGCAGCGCCTCGTCGTTCATCAGCTCTTGCGTGTCGAACACCGCGCCCGCCGGCACACCGGCGTTCTGCAGCTTCTCCATCGCCTCGCGCTTGGTGAACTGGGCGCACCAGTCGCCGACCAGCTTGTCGACGACCGCGGCGTTCTGCACGCGCAGCCTGGGCGTGGCGAAGCGCGGGTCGTCCTTCAGGTCCTCGCGCCCCATCAGCGTCAGCAGGCGCTGCCAGTGCCAGTTGCCGGCGCGCGTGGAATAGACCATGAGCCAGTCGTTGACGCCGCCCGGCTTGCATTTGTACAACTCGCTCGGCGCGGCGGCGCCCAGCGAACTCTGGTTGCCGGTGCGCTCGACCGGTCTTCCGTTCATCAGCTGCCCGGCGAAGCAGATGCGGTTGAAGTTGATCACCGAGTCCTGCATCGTCACCTCGATGCGCTGGCCGCGGCCGGTGCGGTGGCGCTGGTTCAACGCGGCGAGGATGCCGATCAGGCAGTGCAGGCCGGCGCCGGTGTCGCCGACGTGGGGGCCCGGCCGCAGCGGCGGCCCGCCGGCCTCGCCAGTGATGGCGTACGCGCCGCCCACCGCCTGCGCGATCATGTCGAAGCTCAGGAATTTCCCGTAGGGGCTTTCCGGCGCGAAACCCTTGATCTGGGCGTAGATCAGGCGCGGGTTGATCTTCTTCACCTCTTCGTAGCCCAACCCCAGCTTCTCGATGCCGCCGGGCGACATGTTCTCGATCATGACGTCGGCCTTCTCGATCAGCTTCATCACCACGGCCTTGCCGCGCGACGACTTGAGGTCGCACACCATGCTGCGCTTGTTGGCGTTCATGATGACGAAGTAGTAGGAATCGAGATCGCCGCGCTCGGTGGAAGCGAAGCGCCCGTTCTCCCCGCCCTGCGGCTCGACCTTGCAGATGTCGGCGCCCAGCCACGCCAGCGATTCGGTGCAGGAGGTACCGGCTTCGTACTGGGTCAGGTCCACGACCTTGAGGCCGGCCAGCGCGGTGTTCGAGTTGCTCGACTGATTCATTGATGTGCCTTTCCAGTATCCTTGTCCTGAGTCCGGATCGCGATTAGTTCATATTGTGGCGGCCGGCTCGACCGCTGAGGGATTCTAACCCCATGACGACGACGCATATGCTTCGATCGATGCTGATGCTGGCGTGCGCGCTGCTCGCGCCGCAGTTGCACGCCCAGGCTTATCCGAACAAGCCGGTGCGCTGGCTGGTGGGCTTCGCCCCCGGCGCATCGAACGACATCATCGCGCGCACGCTTTCGGTCCATCTCGCGGAACTGCTCGGCCAGCCGGTGATCGTCGACAACCGCAGCGGCGCCGGCGGCATGATCGCCGGTGAGACCGTCGCCCGGGGCGCGCCGGACGGCTACACCGTCGTGATGTCCACCGGGGGCCCCAGCGTGTTCGGCCCGATGCTGATGAAGAAACCGCCCTACCGCGTCGAGGATTTCACCCAGGTCGTCATGATCGGCTACACCCCGCTCATCGTCGTCGCCCATCCCGCCTTCCCGCCGCGCAACCCGCGCGAGCTGATCGACTACGCGAAAGCCAACCCGGGCAGGATCAGCTGGGGCTCGTCGGGCACCGGCGGCTCGCCCTACTTCGGGCTGCTGGTGCTGCAGGCGGCGACCGGCATCGACGTGACCCACGTCCCCTACAAGGGATCGGCGCCGTCGCTGGTCGACATCGTCGCCGGCCAGATCCAGGCAATGCACACCTCGGTGCTGTCCGCCGAAGTCCACCTCAACGCGAAACGGTTGAAGGCGATCGGCGTCGCCGGCCCGAAGCGGCTGGCCGCCCTGCCCGATGCGCCGACCTTCGCCGAGCAGGGCATCGTCAACGGCGAATCGACGGTCTGGTTCGGCATCGCGGCGCCGCCGAAGACGCCGCGTGCGATCGTGGAGAAGCTCAACGACGCGGTGAACCGCGTGCTGAAGAACCCGGATGCGGTGAAGCGCCTGCAGGCGCTCGGCCTCGACGTGCTCGCCGGCACCCCGGAAGACGCGACCCGGTGGATACAGAGCGAGGCCGCGAAAGTGACCCGGCTCATCAAGCTGGGCAAGCTGCAGCCGCAGTAGCGGCTATTCGACCTCTTTGTACTGCCCGCGCGTCACCTGCAGCGGCGCGCCGAGCCCGGACTGGATGGTCCGGCGGCGCACCTCGTTGGCGGTCTTGCGGCGTTCCTCGTCCATCCACAGGCGGTCGTGCCCCCACATGCTGCCGCCGTGGGTGACTTCGCGCGGGGTCCACGTCGCCTCGTCCACCGTGCGCCCGCCCCAGCCGTACTCCATCATGAAACCGGCCGGGCAGAAGGTATAGAACGACAGCATCCAGTCGTTCGAGTGCCGCCCCAGCGTCTGGCCGATGCGCCAGCCATCCTGCGCGAAATCGTAAGCGCGGCCGACGTCGTCCAGCGCCAGCACCTCGAACATGACGTGGTGCACGCCGTCCTCCTTCGATTGCAGCAGCCCGACGCTGTGGTGGCGCGGGTTGGCGCGCAGGAACATCAGGCGGTACGGCTTCACCATGTAGTCCGACAGGCGCAGGCCGAGCAGGTCGCGGTAGAAAGCGCTCATGGCGTCCACGTCCCGCGCGTGCAGCACCATGTGGCCCATGCCCATCTTGCCGGTGCGGAAGCCGCCGTGCGGCCGCGGCGCCGTGAACGGCCCCTCGCCCATCGCCTGGCCGTGGTAGATCTCGATGCGGTTGCCGCCCGGGTCCCGGCACCAGGCCATGTCGTCCACGCCGCGCAGTGTGAGTTCCTTTTCCGTCGCGCGGGTCACCTTGAAGCCGGCGGCCTCGAGCCGGCCGACCGTTTCCTTCATTCCGGGCGCGCCGGCGGCCTCGAAGCCGTAGAACGCCGGGCCGTCCCGGTCGCAACGCTGCACCAGCACGCGCTGGCAGCGCTCGTCCATGCGAAACGCCAGCGCATCCGGCCCGCGCTCGACGATCTGCATCGCGAAGATGTCGGTCGCGAAGCGGCGCCAGACGTCGAAGTCGGTCGCCTCGACGCCGATGTACCCCAGAGCCTGTACCGTCATGGTCCACCCTCCCCCATTATCGCTTCACGCATTACCACTTCACGCATTACCACTTCATCGTGACCGCGCCATTATCA
>CAZOQY010000177.1:5625-6834 GCA_964581835.1 uncultured Streptomycetaceae bacterium
CTTCACGCATTACCACTTCACGCATTACCACTTCATCGTGACCGCGCCATTATCACACGGGGCCCTTTTGCACGGCGCAGCCGTTGCTGCTAAATTGACCGCGCCGGTTACTACAAAACCAATCCGGGAGGAGGATGTCATGCAGTCGTTCCGTCAAGCCGTTTGCGCGGCCGTCGTCCTGGGAAGCCTGTTGCCGGCCGTAGCAGTGGCCCAGGCCTTCCCCGCGAAGCCCGTGCGCATCGTCATGCCGCTGCCGCCCGGCAGCGAAACCGACATCTTCGCGCGCGTGCTCGCGAAGCAGCTCTCCGACGGCTGGAACCAGCAGGTGCTGGTGGAAAACCGTCCTGGTGGCGGCACCACCATCGCCACGGAATCGGTCGCCAAGTCCGCGCCGGACGGCTACACGATGATGCACGCGATCACCGCGCACGGCATCAACCCGACGCTGTACTCCAGGCTCCCCTACGACGCGCTGCGGGACCTCTCCTGCATCACGCACGTAGGCAACCTCTACGGCCTGCTGGCCGCGCATCCTTCCTTCCCGGCGAAGAACGTGAAAGACCTGATCGCGATGGCGAAGCGGCTGCCCGGCCAGATCACCTACGCCACGGGCGGCTCCGGCACGGCCAACCACATCGCCACCGAGGCGCTGCGCGCCGCCACCGGCATCAACATCGTGCACGTGCCCTACAAGGGCACCAGCCTGGCGGTGCTCGACGTCCTGCCGGGGCGCGTGGCGCTGCTCGGCACCATCCTGCCGGAAGCGATGCCGTACCTGCAGTCGGGCCGGCTGCGCCCGATCGCCATCACCAGCCCGAAACGCGCGCCGTCGCTGCCCGACATCCCGACCGTCACCGAAAGCATTCCCGCCTACAAGGTCGGCGCGGGCTTCTGGCTGCTGATCACCCGCGCCGGCACCCCGCCCGCGGTCATGGGCAAGCTGAACGCGGACGCCCTCAAGGCCCTGCAATCGGGCGAAGTGCGCAAGCGGCTCGCCTCGGCGGACATCGAGTACGTCGGCTCCACGCCCGAGCAATGCGATGCGTTCGTGCGCGAGCAGATCGCGGTGTGGGGCGCGATCGTCAGGTCGTCGGGCGCGCGGGTGGACTGACGCCGGGCGCTCCAACGAGCGGAAAGGTAATGCTATAATTCGGCTCCTTTTTTGCGCCCGTAGCTCAGTTGGATAGAGTACTTGGCTACGAACCAAGG
>CAZOQY010000178.1:0-4804 GCA_964581835.1 uncultured Streptomycetaceae bacterium
CCTGATCGTCTGCGACGAGCCGACCAGCGCGCTCGACGTCTCGGTGCAGGCGCAGATCCTGAACCTGCTGAAGGACTTGCAGCGCAGGAAAGGGCTCGCCTATCTCTTCATCACCCACAACCTCTCGGTGATCGAGTTCCTCGCGCACGAGGTCGCGGTGATGTATCTCGGCCGCATCGTCGAGCATGGGGCCGTCGACGAGGTGCTGGCTGCCCCGAAGCACCCTTATACGCAGGCGCTGCTCTCGGCGGTCCCGGTGGCGGACCCGGCGGCGAGCCGATCCGTGATCCGGCTGGAGGGCGACCTGCCGTCGCCCGTGAAGCCGCCGTCGGGCTGTCATTTCCATCCCCGTTGTCCCGCGGCGTTCGCGCCCTGCCGCGAGGTTTATCCCGCGAGCGCGCGCTTCACGTCCACGCACAGCGGCGCCTGCCACCTCTACACACCGAAACGGGGGGAATAGCGCCTTACCGGGCGTTGAGGGAGGCGCTGACGGGCTGCTTGGCCGGCGCCGGGGCCGTCTTCCTGGAGACGGGAACCTGCTTGGCCGGCGCGCGGCACTGCATCTGCGTCTTGCCGGTCTTGGTCTTGACCTGCACGCAGCGGCTGTTCTGGGGGCGGTAGCGCGCCAGCGTGACCTTCGGCGCGGGCAGGTCCGGCAGGTTCGGCTCGGCGGTGCCCCTCAACGGCACCATCAGCGTCTGCCCGGCAACGATCTTCTTGCCGCCGGGGATGCCGTTCGCTTCCTTCAGTTGCGCGAGCGTGAGGCCGTGTTTCGCCGCGACCTGTTCTGGCTGGTCGTTGCGCTTCATCGTGTAAGCCTGCCAGGTCACGAGCGGCTGGCTGTGCGCCTGGAGGTTACGCTCGAACACCGCGATCCTGTCGATCGGCAGCACGATGGTCTCGGTGCCGTCGGCCTTGATCACCGGCTTGTTGTGCGCGGGGTTGAGGAAGCGGAAATCGTCGAGCGGCATTTCCGCCAGCTTCGCGGCCAGCTTCACGTCGATGTGCTGGCGCGTGCTGACGGTGGCGAAGTAGGGGCGGTTGGGGACGCTCGCGAGCGTGATGCCGTACTGCTGGGGATTGGCGATGATGTTCTTCACCGCCTGCAGCTTGGGCAGGTAGTTGCGCGTCTCCGCCGGCATCGTCAGGCTCTCGTAATCGGTGGGCAGGCCCCGTGCCTGGTTCCTGGCGATGGCCCGGCTGACCGCGCCTTCACCCCAGTTGTAGGAGGCAAGCGCCAAGTTCCAGTCGCCGAACATGCCATAGAGCTTCTCGAGATAGTCGAGCGCAGCGCCGGTGGCGGCGAGCACGTCGCGTCGGCCGTCGTACCAGAAATTCTGCCGCAGCCCGTAGAGCTTGCCGGTGGAGGGGATGAACTGCCACATGCCGGAGGCGTGCGCCCGGGAATAGGCCTGCGGATTGAAGGCGCTCTCGATCATCGGCAAGAGCGCGATCTCGGCCGGCATCTTGCGCCGCTCGATTTCCTCCATGATGTGATAGAGGAAGTGGCTGGCGCGGTCGACCATGCGCGCGACGTAGTCCGGGCGGCGGGCGTAGTACTGCTCCCAGTCCTGCACCAGCTGGCCGTTCAGGTTGGTCATGCGAAAGCCCCCGCGGATGCGCTCCCAGACGTCGGCCGGCGGCGCGGGCGGCTCGGGGGCTTTTTCCGGCGGGGGCGGCGGTGTCACCGGCGCTTCGACCTTTTGCACCGGCGCCACGACGACCGGCGCTTCCGCCTTGGCCACGATTTCCGGCTCGGCCTGGGGTACCTGGGCGCAGCCTGCCGCCATGAGCAGGGCGGCGGCGGCCAGCAACCGGTATTTCGTGGAAATCGCGTTCATCTGCCCAAGCTTTTACAGGACGGGGGGATAGTAGCCAAGACTACTAGTGCCGTCAAGGAAAATATGCTTAAAAATCATGATACTTTTAACGAAACCGGAAGTGATTTCGTAGATCCGGGCCTAAAACCGGTTCTTCCACTCGCGGATTGCGCCCAGCACGCTGACCGGGTCGGTGAGCGGCTTGCCAGCCTGATGGCTGGCCGAGGCAATGACCGCCGGCTCAGTTACCCGTACGAACGGATTGGTCGCCTTTTCCTGCCCGATGGTGGATGGCAGGGTGGGCAGATCCTGATCGCGCTGCGCTTTCGCCCTCGCTTCCAGTTCCGCCAGCGCCGCGTTGCCCGGTTCGGCCGACCGGGCGAAGCGGACGTTGGAGACGGTGTACTCATGGCCGCAATAGACGCGGGTGTCGTCCGGCAGCTTCATCAGGCGGGAGAGCGATTCGTGCATCTGCCGCGGCGTGCCTTCGAACAGCCGCCCGCAACCCGCCGCGAACAGGGTGTCGCCGCAGAACAGCATGCCGCCGCCGTGGAACGCGATGTGGCTGCGCGTGTGGCCGGGAATCTCGGCGACCTCGAACTCGATGCCGAAGTGCGGCAGCGTGAAGCGGTCGCCGTCCTTCACCCGGTGCGTGACCTCGGCGATGCGCTCGTCGCGAGGGCCGTAGACCGGGACCTTGCGGCGCGCGAGCAGTGCGGCATTGCCGCCGACGTGATCGGCGTGATGGTGGGTGTTGAGGATGGCGACCAGCTCGAGTTTTTCGCGTTCCAGGTAATCGAGCACGGGGCGCGCGTCGCCCGGGTCCACCACCGCGGCGCGCGTGCCGTCGCGCAGGGTCCAGATGTAATTGTCGGCGAAAGCGCGAAGCGGGATGATTTCCATGATGTCGTGTTGTCTGATGGCCCGGCCGATTATAAACTCCATGCATGTCCCCGCACGATCCGGCGCGCGACGCAACCGGCTGGCTGGCCACGCCGTCCGGGCAGTACCTGCTCACGCGCGAGCAGGCCTGGTTCGACAAGACGGTGGCCGACATCTTCGGCTACAACGCGCTGCAGCTCGGCCTGCCGCAGGCCGACTTCCTGCGCGCGAGCCGCATCGCCTATCGCCTGCTGGCGGACGTTTCCGCGCCCGCCGGACTGCGGGCGGATTTCCGCGATCTGCCGATCGCCAGCAACAGCATCGATCTCGTCGTGCTGCCGCACGTGCTCGAGTTCAGCGACAACCCGCACCAGGTGCTGCGCGAGGTCGCACGGGTGCTGATGCCGGAAGCCCAGGTGCTGATCGCCTGCTTCAACCCGTGGAGCCTGTGGGGTGCCCGGCGCGCATTCGGCCGCAAGACGGGGTATCCCTGGAGCGGCCGCTTCATCCATCTCCTGCGGCTGAAGGACTGGCTGACGCTGCTGGAGCTGGAGATCACGGGCGGCGAGATGGGCTGCTATTCGCCGCCCTGCAAGACGGAAAAATGGCTCGGCCGCTTCGATTTCATGGATGCGGCCGGCGACCGCTGGTGGCCGATCGCGGGCGGCGTCTATTTCCTGCAGGCGGTGAAGCGCGTGCGCGGCATGCGGCTCATCCTGCCGAAATGGAGCGACCGCCTGGCGCCGAAGAAGGATCTCGCGCCGGTGCCCAAGAAAGTCGCGCGGCCGGACGAGGCCCTGACCGCGCGAAACGGCGTCTCAGATACAACGTCGCAGATGGTGCGTCCCAGATAATGCGTCTCAGATACTGCGATTCGACGATTGCGTTTTTGAGGCGCTTTACCAGCGACGCTTCACCTGAGACGCTTCACCTGAGACGCTTCACCTGAGACGCTTTTCCATGAACGAAGTCATCGAGATCTACGCCGACGGCGCCTGCAAGGGCAATCCCGGGGTCGGCGGGTGGGGGGTGCTGCTGATGGCCGGCGGAAAAACGCGCGAGTTTCACGGCGGCGAGCCGCATACCACCAACAACAGGATGGAGCTGACCGCCGTCATCCGCGCCCTGGAGGCCCTTGAGCCCGGCACCCGCGCCCGCGTGCACACCGATTCGCAGTACGTGCAGCTGGGCATCAAGGAGTGGATCCACTCGTGGAAGCGCCGCGGCTGGCGTACCGCCGACAGGAAGCCGGTGAAGAACGAGGACTTGTGGCGGGCGCTCGACGCGTTGAGGGACCAGCATGACATCGAGTGGCTGTGGGTGCGGGGGCACGACGGCAACCCCGGCAACGAAAAAGCCGACGAGCTGGCCAACCGGGGCGTGGCCTCGGTGATGAACGGGAAATAGGGGCGGGGGATGCGGCAGATCATTCTGGATACCGAAACCACGGGCCTCGAGCCCGAGCTGGGCCACCGCGTCATCGAGATCGCGGGCGTCGAGCTCGTCAACCGGCGCTTCACCGGCAACGACTTCCACCGTTATTTCAATCCCGGCCGCGACAGCGATCCGGGCGCGCTCAACGTGCACGGGCTCACCACCGAGTTCCTGAGCGACAAGCCGAAGTTCGCCGACGTCGCGGCCGAGCTGCTGGATTTCATCAAGGGCGCCGAGCTGGTCATACACAACGCGCCCTTCGACGTCGCCTTTCTCAACCGGGAGCTGGACCTGGCCGACCTGAAGCCCGTGACCGACTACTGTTCGGGCATCGTCGACACGCTGCGCATGGCGCGGGAGCTACACCCGGGCAAGCGAAACGGGCTCGACGCGCTGTGCGATCGTTACCAGATCGACAATTCCGCGCGCACCCTGCACGGCGCGCTGCTCGACGCGCGGCTGCTGGCGGAGATCTATCTCGCCATGACGCGCGGGCAGGAAAGCCTGGTGATGGAGGTGGAGACCTCCGCCGCCGCTGTCGCGGTCGCCGAGGTTGCGCGCGGCAAGCTCGACCTCATCGTCGTGCGCGCCAGCAAGGAAGAACTGGCCGAGCACGCCGGCCTGCTCGCCGACATCGACAAGGCCAGCAAGGGCGCCACGCTGTGGCG
>CAZOQY010000178.1:4904-6801 GCA_964581835.1 uncultured Streptomycetaceae bacterium
CCTGACGCCGGCTCGCCGCGGGCCAGGCGGCCAGCAACGGTCTCGATCAGGCGGCGCGAGATGCTGATCGAGGGCGGCAGCTTCGGCAGTTCCTCCAGCTCGAACCAGCGCGCCTCCTCGATTTCGACGCCGTCCGGCCGGATTTCGCCGCCTGCATAATCGGCGGTGAAGGCGACCATCAGCGAGTGCGGGAACGGCCACGGCTGGCTGCCGAAGTAGCGGATGTTGCGAATCTCCACGCCGACTTCCTCGCGCGTCTCGCGTATGACCGTGTCCTCGAGCATCTCGCCCGGTTCGACGAAGCCGGCGAGCGCGGAATAGCGTCCCGGCGGAAAGGCGGGCTTGCGCGCGAGCAGCAGCCTGCGGCCGTGCGTGACCAGGATCATGATGGCGGGCGTGACCGGCGGGTAGGTCGTGTACTGGCAGGCGGGGCAGGTGCGCGAGCGCTCGTCGCTGCGCAGTTGCGTGCGCGTGCCGCAGCGGCTGCAGAACTGGTGGTTGCGGTCCCACTCGAGGATCTGGTACGCGCGGCCGGACAGCGTCGCGAGCGTCGTTTCCACCAGGCCGAACAGGTCGCGCAGCCCCAGCGCCGCCCAGCCCGCCGGCAGCGGGCGGGACTCGTCGACCGCCGCCGCGTAGCAATGCCTGCCGCCGTAGAGACCGAGATACTGGCTGCGCTGCGGCGCCAATCCGTGCTCGTCGAGCGCCATGCAGCAGGGCAAGTCGGGCCGGTCGGCGCCACTGACCACCAGGATTTCCGACTTGCGGAAAGCGAACCACAGCGCGGGCTCGCTGCGCGCTTCCGGCGGCTGGTAAAGAGGGACGTATTCGGGAATGCGATCGTCTGCCATTGCAGTCACGCGTCTCGGTTCGATTTGCTACCATAACCCAATGCAGCCACGTTCCGCCATAGCAGCGCTGATGCTGACGCTGGTGCCGTTGTCCGCGATCGCGGCGGAGCTGCCGATCTTCGACGCCCACATCCATTACTCGCACGATTCCCGCGACGTGCTGCCGCCGAAGACGGCGGTCGAGATCCTGCGCAAGAGCGGCGTGCGGCGCGCGCTGGTATCCAGCTCGAACGACGACGGCACGCAGGCGCTGATGGCCGAGGCGCCCGACCTGATCATCCCGGAATTGCGCCCGTACCGCGTGCGCGGCGACCTCTCGACCTGGGTACGCGACGAATCGATCGTCCGCTACGTCGAGGAGCGGCTGCAGCGCTACCGCTACGTCGCCATCGGCGAATTCCACGTTTTCGGTGCCGACATGGACCTGCCGGTGCCGCGGCGCATGGTGCAGCTCGCGCGCGAGCGCGGGATGTTCATTCACATTCATTCCGACGCCGACGCGGTCGAGCGCGTGTTCAGGCAGGATCCCGGCGCGCGCGTGCTGTGGGCCCACGCCGGCTTCGATTCGCCAGAGCGCGTGCGGCAGTTGCTGATGAAGCACAGGAACCTGTGGTGCGACCTGGCGTACCGCACCGACCACGCGCCGGAGGGGAAGCTCAACCCGGAGTGGCGCAAGGTATTCCTCGAATTGCCCGACCGCTTCATGGTCGGCACCGACACGCCCTCGCCGCAGCGCTGGTACTTCATCGAGGAACACGCCCGGCTCGCGCGGATGTGGCTGTCCGAGCTGCCGCGTGACGTGGCGGAGAAAATCGCGTACCGCAACGGCGAGGCGGTGTTGGGGCCGCTGGCCGCCACGTTGAAGAACAAATAGACAGGATTAACAGAATTAAGTAAACCCGCCAACATCGTCAATGGACAGGATTAACAGGATTTACAAGATTCAATCAAAGCCCTCTCGTTTTTGTGAGTTCCAATCTTGTTCATCATGTTAATCCTGTCTATTAATGGGTTTGACGGATTTTGAATTTTGTTGTGGATCCTGT
>CAZOQY010000179.1:0-6754 GCA_964581835.1 uncultured Streptomycetaceae bacterium
CTGTCCGCGCCGCGGCGCTAAAGTCAAAAAAGCTATAGCCACAGAGAACACAGAGGGCACAGAGTAAAACCGACCCCATGTCCGACGATCTCACAGAAAAGATCATTGGGGCCGCGATTGAAGTGCACCGAGTTCTCGGGCCCGGCCTGCTTGAATCTGTGTACGAAGAGGCGCTAGCTCACGAGATGGGCCTACAAGGTATCCCGATTCAGAGGCAAGTTGCCGTTGAGATCAACTACAAAGGCAAGGTAATTTCGGGCCAACGCATAGACCTGCTGGTAGCAAATGAAGTCGTGGTGGAAATAAAATCTGTACGTCTTCTCCCCGAAGTGGCCATGGCGCAAACCCTCTCCTACCTCAAAGCCACCAAGCTCAAACGTGCACTTCTGATCAATTTTGGCTCCGCAAGACTCGCAACCGGCATTAAACGAATTTCTCTGTGATCTCTGTGTTCTCTGTGGCTATTAGGTTTTGATCTTCAAACTCGTATTCTCCGTGGCTAATATGATCAAGTACCTGACCGAAGCCGATATCCAGAAACTCCTGACGATGCCCATCGCGCTGGAAGCGATGGAAGAGGCGCACCGCGCGCTGGCCGAGCACAAGGCAGTGGACATTCCGCGGGCGCGCATCCATCTCCCGACCGGAACGCAGCACGTGCTGCAGGCAGCCGCGCCGGGACTGGGCTACATCGGCTTCAAGTACTACTACACCCGCCCCACCGGCAAGAGCTTCTACGTGCACCTGATGGGCACCGAGAGCGGCAAGCTCGAAGCGATCATCGAGGCGATCCATATGAGCATGGTGCGCACCGGTGCCGCGAGCGGCGTCGCGACCGACCACCTCGCCGTGAAGGACGCCAGCATGCTCGGCCAGATCGGCGCCGGCTACCAGGGCGAGAGCCAGCTCGAGGCGGTGTGCCAGGTCCGGAAGATCCGGACCGCGAAAGTCTTCTCCCGCAACAAGGACAGGCTTGTCGCCTTCTGCGAGAAGATGTCGAAGAAGACGGGCATCGCGGTTCAGCCGGCGGAGTCCGCCGAGGCGGCGGTGCACGGCGCGCACGTCGTCAACGTCATCACCAAGTCGGCCGAGCCGGTGCTGAAGGGCGAGTGGCTGCAGCCGGGCCAGCACGTCAACGCCGCCGGCTCCAACGCCCTCACCCGCCGCGAGATCGACGACGCCGTGGTGAAGAAATGCGACATCATTACTGTGGACGGCCGCGGCACCGCCGAAAAGGAATGCGGCGACCTGCTCCCCGCCATCGAGAAAGGCTGGCTGCGCTGGAACCAGTTGACCGAGATCGGCGAAGTCATCGCGAAGCAGCACCCCGGCCGCACGTCGGGACAGCAGATTTCACTCTACGAATCCCACGGCATGGGCCTGCAGGACCTGTGGGTGGGCGTGAAGATGCTGAAGCTCGCGCGCGAGCGCGGGGTGGGCACCGAACTGCCCGTCGGCCTGTAATTCAAAGCCAAGACACGGAGGACACAGAGGACACGGAGGCAGGTCGCAAGCCTTCACCCCTCATCCCTCCGCCCTCATCCCTGACCGTCGCCTCATGAGCGAAAGCGCAATCGCGACGGTCGAAGCCGTCTACCGCGCCGAATCCCGGCGCGTGTTCGCGACGCTGGTGCGCCTGCTGGGCGATTTCGATGTCGCGGAAGAGGCATTGCACGAGGCCTTCCGCGCGGCGCTCGAACAATGGCCGCGCGAGGGCGTGCCGTCGAATCCTCGCGCCTGGCTCGTTTCGGCCGGCCGCTTCAAGGCGATCGACGCCATCCGCCGCAACGCGCGCTTCGACGCGCTCGACGAGGAAACCGAGGCCGCGCTGGTTGCGCCCGACGATCCCGTACCGGACGGCGGCGGGGAGATCGAGGACGACCGCCTGCGGCTGATCTTCACCTGCTGTCACCCCGCGCTGCAGCCGGACGCGCAGATCGCACTGACGCTGCGCGAAGTCTGCGGCCTCACCACGGAAGAGATCGCGCACGCCTTCCTCGCCGCTCCGCCCACCCTGGCGCAGCGTATCGTGCGCGCCAAGAACAAGATCCGCGAGGCGAAGATCCCGTACCAGGTGCCGGGGCCGGCGGACCTGCCGGAGCGGCTCGACAGCGTGCTGCGCGTGATCTACCTGGTGTTCAACGAAGGCTATGCTGCGTCCTCGGGCGCCTCGCTCACGCGCCACGACCTTTCAGGCGAAGCGATCCGGCTCGCGCGCCTGCTGGTCGAACTGCTGCCCGAGCCCGAGGCGATGGGACTGCTCGCTCTGATGATGCTGAACGAATCCCGCCGCGCCGCGCGCGCAACGCCCGAGGGCGACCTGATCCTGCTGGACGAACAGGATCGCTCGCTGTGGGACCGCACGCTGATCGCCGACGGCACGGGGCTGGTCGAGCGGGCGCTGGCCTCGCGCCGCGCCGGCCCGTACACGCTGCAGGCCGCGATCTCCGCCGTGCACGCCGAAGCGCCAACCGCCGCCGCTACGGACTGGGCGCAGATCGTCGCGTTGTACGACCTGCTCCTGCGGATGGAACCCTCTCCCGTGATCGAGCTGAACCGCGCCGTGGCGGTGGCGATGCGCGATGGTCCGGCAGCCGGACTCGCGCTGGTGGACGCGATCCTCGCGCGCGGCGATCTTGCCGACTACCGGCTCGCCCACGCGGCGCGCGCGGACCTGTGCCGGCGGCTGGGCCGGCATGAAGAAGCCGGGACTTCCTATCGGCGCGCCCTCGAACTCACCCGCCAGGAACCGGAGCGGCGCTTTCTGCAGCGGCGGCTGGCGGAGCTGCAGAAACCGTGACGAGATACGGGTGACGGGACGTTGGCGTCCTGCGGCCCTTCGCGCCGGGCAAGGCTTTTAGCTCCCGTCACCCTTGATCGTCACCCGCACCCCGTCACCCGTATTCGTCACATTTATTCCTGAGAGAATGTCGAAATGCGGCCCGCCCGCCCGACTAAGAGGTAGAGGCAACCACAGGCAATGGAGAAAAACCCATGCGATTCATGATCTTGGTAAAAGCAACGCCGGATACCGAGGCCGGCTTATTTCCGCCGGACAAGGAGCAACTCTTCGCCAACATGGCCGCGTACCATGAGGAACTGCAGAAAGCCGGCGCGTTGATCGACGGCTCCGGGCTGCAGCCGAGTTCGAAGGGCTGGCGGGTAAAGTACTCGGGCGAGAAGCGCACGTTCGTGGACGGCCCCTTCGCCGAGACCAAGGAACTGGTCGCGGGCTACACGCTGATCCAGGTGAAGTCGTTGCAGGAAGCGATCGAGTGGACCCGGCGCTTCCCCAATCCCGCCGGGCGCAAGGGCAAGGCCGAGATCGAGGTGCGCCAGCTCTACGAGCTCGAGGACTTCGGGGAAATCGGGTCGATCGACCGTTTCCGCGAAATGGAAACGCGCCGGGAAACCGCACGGGAGACGCGATGAAATACTTGTGCCTGATTTGCGCCGAGAAGGTGATGGAACAGATGACCGCGGCCGACGCGGAGAAGCATTACGCCGACTATGAGAAATACATCGAGGCGATCCGGGCGAGCGGCCATTATCTCGGCTGCAACCGGCTGCTGCCCCCGGCGGCAGCGACGACGATCCGCGTGCGCGGCGGCAAGGTCGCCGTCACCGACGGGCCCTGGGTCGAAACCAAGGAGCAGCTCGGCGGTTACTTCCTGATCGAGGCGCGAGATCTCAACGAGGCGATCCAGGTCGCGGCAAGAATTCCCGGCGCGGCTATCGGCTGCGTCGA
Source organism: uncultured Streptomycetaceae bacterium (assembly GCA_964581835.1). Taxonomy (GTDB): domain Bacteria; phylum Pseudomonadota; class Gammaproteobacteria; order Burkholderiales; family SG8-41; genus SG8-41. Next base: position 3,749 of record CAZOQY010000179.1, read on the forward strand.
GGTTCGGCCGGTCGCCGAGGACGCGCGCACGCTGGAAATGTTCGAAAAGGGAGGCATCCGATGAAATACCTGTGCCTGGTTTACCTGGACGAGAAGCGGCTGCACGAACTGCCCGATGAAGACTGCGTGGCCTACGACGCCTCGATACGGAAAAGCGGTCATTGCCTGGCATCGGAAGCGCTGCAGTCCGTGCAGACGGCCACCACCGTGCGCGTGCGCGACGGCAAGGTCGCGGTCACCGACGGCCCGTTCGCGGAGACCAAGGAGCAGCTCGCCGGCTTCTACATGATCGAGGCGAAGGACCTCGACGAGGCGATCCGGATCGCCTCGAAGATCCCGCCGGCGCGCGTGGGTAGTATCGAGGTGCGGCCGGTGCGGCCGATCCGCGAAACGGTCGCGGCCGACCTCGAGTCGAAAGGCGAAAGGCGAAAGGCGAAAGTTTGATGCGCGGCCGTCGAGCGACTGCCGTCACCGCGTCACTTCGTCACCGCGTCACCTAACCAGTCGGAGATTTCACATGGCACAGAAAAAAACCGGGATATCAGCAAAAACCCGAAAAACTATCGTCCTCGTCGCGACGCGCAAAGGCGCGTGGATTTTCCACGGCGACGCCGCACGGAAAAAGTGGCGCGCCGACGGCCCGCATTTCCTCGGGCACAATATAAGCCACCTCGTGCTCGACCCGCGTGACGGCCGGACGCTGCTCGCGGCGGCGAAGACCGGGCACCTCGGGCCGACGATCTTCCGCTCCACCAACCTCGGCAAGACCTGGAAGGAGGCCGCGCGTCCGCCCGCGTTCGCCAAGGCCGACGACGGGAAGGCAGGCCGCTCGGTGAACCACACCTTCTGGCTGACCCCCGGCCGCGCGCAGGACCGCGACGTGTGGTACGCGGGCACCTCGCCGCAGGGCCTGTTCCGCTCGACCGACGGCGGCGTCAATTGGGAGCCCTACTCCATCATCAACGACGATCCGCAGTTCCGGGAGTGGATGGGCACCGAGCAGGACGGCACGCCCGACGGCCCGAAACTGCACTCGATCATCGTCGACCCGCGCGACGAGCGGCACCTCTATATCGCGATGTCGGGCGGCGGCGTGCACGAATCGCGCGATGGCGGCCGCAGCTGGAAGACGCTCATCCAGGGCCTCGACGTGGTCGAAGGCTTCGGCTTCGACCCGGCCAAGCCCACCTTCCACGACCCGCACTGCGTGCGGCTGTGCCCCGCCAACCCGGACCGCCTGTACCAGCAGACCCATTGCGGCATCTACCGCCTCGACCGCCCCTCGGACACCTGGGTGCGCATCGGCCGCGGCATGCCGAAGGCGGTCGGCGACATCGGCTTCCCGATGGTCGTGCACCCGCGCGACCCGGAGACTGCGTGGGTATTCCCGATGGACGGCACGCAGGTGTGGCCGCGCACCAGTCCCGGCGGCAAGCCCGCCGCCTACGTCACGCGCAACGCCGGCAAGACGTGGCAGCGCCTCGACGACGGCCTGCCGAAGAGCCAGGCCTGGTGGACGGTGAAGCGTCAGTGCATGGCGGCCGACGCCTGCGACGCGGTGGCGCTCTACGTGGGAAACAGCCAGGGCGAGTTGTGGATGGGCCGCGACGGCGGCAGGCGCTGGTCCTGCATCGCCCGCCACCTGCCCGAAATCTACGCGGTCGAGACCGCACAGCTTTAAGAGCGTCGCAGATAGTGCGTCGCAGATGAAACGTCTCAGATAAAGCGTCGCAGATAAGGCGTTGTAAAGTGGTCTGGCAGACTCGCAGTATCTGGGACGCATTACCTGAGACGCCGTATCTGAGACGCTTTATCTGAGACGCCGTGACATGAGAGTCCTGATCCCCAGCGCGCTGCGCTCCTACACCGAGCGCGGTGAGACCGAGGCGAACGGCGCGACGGTCGGCGAGGTGCTCGCCGATCTTGACCGCCGCTACGCCGGGCTGCGCTTCCGCGTGGTGGACGAGCAGGACCGCATTCGGCGCCACATTCGCATCTTCGTCAACGGCGAACAGGCGCGCGACCTCGCGCAGTCGGTCGGCGCGGCGGACGAGGTGATCATCGTGCAGGCGTTGAGCGGTGGCTGAACAACATTCAACCTGAAAGGAGAGCAGCATGAGTTACGTGGATGGTTTCGTGGTCCCGGTCCCGAAGAAGAAAATCGAGGCCTACCGGCGCATCGCGCGCGTCGGCTGCAAGGTCTGGCTCGACCACGGCGCGCTGGACTACGTCGAGGCGGTGGCCGACGACGTGCAGTGGGGCAAACGGACGTCGTTTCCCCGAAGCATCAAGCAAAAGAAGGGCGAGACGGTGGTTTTCGCCTGGATCGTGTACAAGTCGCGCAAGCACCGCGATCGCGTCAACGCGAAAGTGATGAAAGACAAGCGCCTCGCGGCGCTGGGCAGCCCGCAGGATATGCCGTTCGACATGAAGCGGATGATCTTCGGCGGTTTCAGGGTCATCGTGAAAGCCCGGGGCCGGAAGTGACATTTACCTTCGTTCTTCCGCCTTCAGTAGAATGCCGCGGGTGATTTCCATTGCCGGACTGGGCAAGACCTACGCCTCGGGCCTGAAGGCGCTGGAGGCCGTCGACCTCGAGATCCGTAAAGGCGAGATCTTCGCGCTGCTCGGTCCCAACGGCGCAGGCAAGACCACTCTGATCAATATCATCTGCGGGATCGTTACGCCGACGGCGGGGACGGTGCAGGTGGACGGCCACGACATCCAGCGCGACTACCGCGTGACCCGGTCGAAAATCGGCCTGGTGCCGCAGGAACTGCATACCGACATGTTCGGAACGCCGTGGGGCGCCGTCGCCTTCAGCCGCGGGCTGTTCGGCCGCCCGCCCGCCCCGGCGCATCTCGAGAAGGTGCTGCGCAGCCTCTCGCTGTGGGACAAGCGCCACTACAGGATCATGACGCTGTCCGGGGTCATGAAACGGCGCGTGCTGATCGCCATGGCGCTCGCGCACGAGCCGGAGGTCCTGTTTCTCGACGAACCGACGGC
>CAZOQY010000180.1:0-6752 GCA_964581835.1 uncultured Streptomycetaceae bacterium
CGCGCGCGCGCTGGCGATGGAGCCGTCCTTCATCGTGTGCGACGAGCCGGTGTCGGCGCTCGACGTGTCGATCCAGGCGCAGATCATCAACCTGCTGGAAGACCTGCAGCAGAAGTACCGGCTCACTTTCCTGTTCATCGCGCACGACCTCGCGGTGGTGCGGCACATCTCCGATCGCGTGATCGTGATGTACCTGGGCCGCGTGATGGAGATCGCCGACCGCGACACGCTCTACGCCGAGCCGCTGCATCCGTACACCAAGGCGCTGCTCGACGCGGTGCCGGTGCCCGATCCCCTGATCGAGGCGAAGCGCGAGTACCGCGTGCTGGGCGGCGAGGTGCCGAGCCCGCTCGCGCCGCCGCGCGGCTGCGTGTTCCATACGCGCTGCCCGATGGCTGACGACGCGTGTAAGATGGCGGTGCCCCAGTTGAGGGAAGTGCGGCCGCAGCATTTCGCGGCGTGCATCAAGCTTTGATGAGGCGTGACACGATGAGGCGTGACGCGATACTGCGTGACACGGAAATTCGTGACACGGCAGGGCGTCGCGATTTTGCGATGATTCCGGTTTCGCCCGTCATGTCACGCCGTACTGCGTCACGAAATACCGCGTCACGCAACACCGTGTCACGCACTAATTAAAAAAGGAGGAGGGTATGAAAACAGCACTATCCGCATTGCTGCTGGGCGTGGCGGCGCTCGTTGCCACCGGCGCGCTGGCGGCGGAGACGCCGAAGCCCGGCGGGCTGCTCAAGTTCGCGGTCGGCGCCGAGCCGCCCAACTACGACTGCCATGCGCAGACCTCGTTCGCCTTCATCCACCCGGTGCGGCCGCACTACAACACGCTGCTCAAGTTCGACACCGCCAAGTACCCGGCGGTCCGCGGCGACCTGGCGGAGTCGTGGACGGTGGCGAAGGACGGCCTCACCTACACCTTCAAGCTGAAGAAGGGCGTCAAGTTCCACGACGGCTCGACGCTGTCCGCCGAGGACATCAAGGCGACCTACGACCGGCTGCGCAGCCCGCCGCAGGGCGTGCTATCGATCCGGCAGGCGACCTACGCCGACATCGCCTCGATCGAGACGCCCGATCCGCTCACCGTGGTGTTCAAGCTGAAGAAGGCGAACGCCTCGATGCTCTCCAACTTCGCGAGCCCGTGGGATTGCGTCTACAGCGCCGCGAAGCTGAAGCAGGACCCGAAATTCCCCGAGCGCAACGTCATGGGCACCGGGCCGTTCACTTTCGCCGGGCACGTGGCGGGCTCGCACTGGACCGGGCGCAAGTTCGACGGCTATTTCGAGAAGGGCAAGCCGCATCTCAACGGCTTCATCGCGATCTTCATCGGCGGGGCGCCGATGGTGAACGCGCTCGCTGCGGGCGAAGTCCTGACCGAGTTCCGCGGCCACTCGCCGGCCGACCGCGACCGCCTGGTGAAGGCGCTCGGCGAGAAGGCGACGGTGCAGGAGTCGCCGTGGGTGTGCTCGCTGGTAGTGACCTTCAATACCAAGAAGAAGCCGTTCGACGACGTGCGCGTGCGCCGCGCGCTGAACCTCGCCATCGACCGCTGGAACGGCGCGCAGGCGCTGTCCAAGGTCGCGCTGGTGCGGCACGTCGGCGGCATCCTGCGGCCGGGCTACGACCTGGCGGCGAACGAGAAGGAACTGCTGGCCTACCCGGGCTTCTCGAAGGACATCAACGCCGCGCGCGCCGAGGCGCGCAAGCTGCTCGCCGCGGCGGGCGTGCCCAACCTCACGTTCACGCTGACCAACCGCAACGTCGCGATGCCGTACACCCCGGTCGGCGTGTTCCTGATCGACCAGTGGCGGCAGATCGGTCTGACGGTGAAGCACGAGCAGCTCGAGACGCGGCTCTACCTCGCCGCGCAGCAGCGCGACAACCCGACCTACGACGCGGCGCTGGATTTCAATTGCGACTTCATGGACGAGCCCAACCTGCAGTTGCAGAAGTACCTCTCGCACGACCGCTCGACCATCAACTACGCGCAGCAGACCGACCGCGTGCTCGATGACCTCTACGACAAGCAGTCGGGCGAACTCGACAGGAAGAAGCGCTACGCGATCCTGCGCCAGTTCGAGAAGCGCGCGCTCGAGCAGGCCTACACCATCCCGACCATCTGGTGGCACCGCATCATCGTCAGCCACAAGCAGATCAAGGGCTGGAACATCACGCCGAGCCACTACGTCGGGCAGGACCTGGCGGATGTCTGGCTCGACCAGTAGTCATTGAAAGGCGTCGCAGATACTACGTCGCAGATACGGCGTCTCAGATAGATCGTCTCAGGTACGGCGTGCAAGACGCTTTACCTGCGACGCTTCACCTGCGACGCCTTATCTGAGACGCTTCACCTGAGACGCTTTCGGCATGCTGCGCTTCATCTCCCACCGCTTCCTCATGATGATCCCGACGCTGATCGGGGTCGCGGTGCTGGTTTTCTTTCTGCTGCGGCTGATGCCGGGCGACCCGGTGGCGACGATGCTGCTGGGCGACGGCGGCGGCGCCAACATCCCGAAGGAGGCGATCGCGCTGGAGCGCGCGCGGCTCGGCCTCGACCAGCCGCTTTACGTGCAGTTCTTCAAGTGGGCCGGTTCGGTGCTGACCGGCGACTTCGGCTACTCGATGTGGACCGGCAAGCCGGTGCTCTACGAGATCGGCATCCGGCTCGAGCTGTCGCTGCAGGTGGCGGTGATGGCGACGATACTGGCGATCCTGCTCGCGCTGCCGCTGGGCACCCTGTCGGCGATCTTCAAGGACACCTGGATCGACCAGTCGATCCGCCTGTTCTCGATCGCGGGCCTGGCGGTGCCCTCGTTCTGGCTGGGGATGATCATCATCCTGCTGCTGCTCACCTGGTTCTCGTGGATCCCGCCGCTCACCTTCACGCCGTTCCTGCAGGACCCGTGGGCGAACCTCGCGCAGCTGATCTGGCCGGCCATGGCGGTGGGCTACCGCTATTCCGCCGTCGCCACGCGCATGATGCGCTCCTCGATCCTGGAGGTGCTGCAGGAGGACTACATTCGCACCGCGCGCGCGAAAGGCGTGATGGAACGGCTGGTGGTGGCGCGCCACGCCATGAGGAACGCGCTGTTGCCGGTGGTGACCGTGATCGGGCTGGAGTTCGCGTTCCTGATCGGCGGGCTGGTGGTGACCGAGCAGGTGTTCAACCTGAACGGCATCGGCAAGCTGTTCGTGCAGGCGGTGGCGCGCAGCGACTACACCATGATCCAGGCGCTGGTGCTGCTGGTTTCCGTGTTCTTCGTGCTGATCAATTTCGTGATCGACATGATGTACGCGTTTCTCGATCCGCGCATCCGGTACCGCTGAGAAGCGGTGAAAAGTGAACGAGTGAACGGGTGAACGCGCCATGACCACTGCAGCCCGCGCAATTGCGTACAAGGTCCCCAAGCGCCGCCACCCGGTGCTGCTGTTCGTCACGCAGCAACCACTGGGCGCGGGCGGGCTCGCCTTCATCGTGCTGATGGCGGTGTGCGCGGCGTTCGCGCCGTGGGTGGCGCCGTACGACCCGCTCGCGGTGGACTACTCGGCGATGCTGGCGGCGCCGTCGCGCGAGCACTGGCTCGGCACCGACTCGTTCGGGCGCGACGTGGCTTCGCGCATCATCCACGGCGCGCGCACCGCGCTCGCCATCGGCTTCATCGCCTCGTTCATCGGCTCGACGCTGGGCGCGGTCATCGGCGTGGTGTCGGCCTATTTCGGCGGCAAGATCGACCTCGTCATCCAGGGCATCATGGACGTGCTGCTGTCCTTCCCCATCATCGTGCTGGCGATCACGGTGGTGGCGATCCTCGGCAACAACATCGTCTTCGGCATCGACGTCAACCTGATCATCGCCATCGCGCTGCCGATGCTGCCGCGGGTCGAGCGGGTGGTGCGCGCCTCCGCCCTGGCGATCCGCGAGATGCCCTACGTCGACGCCGCGCGCGCGGCGGGCTACTCGCACACCCGCATCATCTTCCGGCACATCGTGCCGAACGTGGTCGCGCCCTACCTGATCATGCTGACCGCGTTCGTCGCGCAGGCGATTCTGGCGGAAGCCTCGCTCTCGTTCCTCGGGCTGGGGGTGACGGAACCGACGCCGTCGTGGGGGCTGATGCTGTCGGGGTCGGCGGCGGACTTCTACCAGCAGGCGCCGTGGATGATCGTGTTCCCCGGCATCGCCATCAGCCTCGGCGTGTTCGCCTTCAATCTCTTCGGCGATTCGCTGCGCGACTGGCTCGACCCCAAGATCAAGCTTTGAGCGGAGCCATGAACGCAGCGGAGGAACTGAAGCGCACGACGCGGCTGCTGATGTTCGACCAGTACGGCACCGTGGTCGACATGCAGGGCGGACTGGTCGCGGCCGCAACGCCCTACCTGAAGAAGAAGGGCTGGAGCGGGCGTCCCGACGCGTTCGTGACGTGGTGGCGGCGCACGCATTTCGAGAACTCGATGATCGACGCGCTGCTGCACCGCGAGCACCTGCCGTACCGGCGCATCGGCGAGATCTCCGTCGACACCACGCTGGAGCGGGCCGGCATCCCCCACACCGACGAGGAAGTCCGCTGGCTCGTGTCGGAGATCGAGAAGCTGAAGCCCTTTCCCGACGTGCCCGCGGCGCTGGACCGGCTGCGGAGCCGCTACAAGCTCGCGATCCTGTCCAACGGCGACCCCGACATGCTGGAGGCGGCGCGCGCGCACCACGGCATCGCTTTCGACCACGTCATCTCGGTGGCGGCGGCAGGCGCCTTCAAGCCGCACGTCGCCACCTATCGAAAGGCGGCCGAGATCGTCGGCCTGCCGATGGAGAGCATCCTGTTCGTGGCCAACCACGCCTTCGACTGCGTCGGCGCAAAGGCGGCGGGCATGCGCGCAGCGTTCATCGACCGGCGCAAGCGGCCGTTCGGCAGATGGCCTTACCAGCCGGACCTGATCGTGTCCGACTTCCGGGAACTGGCGGAAGTCCTCGCCTGAGGAATGGGGGGATACTCCCCTCGTACTTCCACGTCAGGAGTTGCACTAGAAGCGATCTCAAAAACCCAGAAATCAGCCACAGAGATCACAGAGAACACAGAGAGAAAACGCCAAACTTCGGATCGACGTTCTTCTCTGTGACCTCTGTGTTCTTTGTGGCAAGACGGGGTTCTTGAGACTGGGTGTAGCCCGGCTGAGCCGGGAAGCTAGCGCTCGACGCTGTAGCGCCGCACCTTCGTCTCGTCCACCTCGATGCCCAGTCCCGGACCGCGGGGCACGGAGACGTGTCCGCCGGTGAAAGGGATGGGCGTCTTCAGGATGTCGTCGACCAGGTACTGGCTCGAGAAGCCCACGCCCCAGTCCGCCGCGGGCAGCGCCGCCGCGAGGTGCAGCAGGCCGGCGGTGTTGATGCCGGTTTCCGCCATCTTCGAAGCGAGGTTCACCTTCATGCCGAGCTTCTCGCACAGCAACCCCGCGTCCATGACCGGGCGCATGCCGCCCAGCTTGATGGTTTTCAGGCTGAAGCCCGCCGCCGCGCCGGCCGCGTGGTGGCGCCGGATGTCGTCGAGGGAATGCAATCCCTCGTCGCAGGCGATGGGGATGCGGCTCGCGCGCGCGACCCGTGTCATGCCCTCGAGGTCGTGGGCGGGTACCGGCTGCTCGAAAAAGCCGAGCGTCGTGTCTTCGACCGCTTGCACATAGCCGATCGCCTGGTCCGGCGTCCAGCCCTGGTTAGCGTCGGCGCAGACGAGCAGGCTGCCATTGCCGTCGAGCGCCTCGCAGATCGCTCGCGTGCGCTCGGCGTCCTCGCGCGGGTCGGCGACGCCGACCTTGATCTTGAAGGCGACGTGGCCTTCGGCTTTCGCGCGCAGGGCGTCGTCGATGTCGGCGGCGAGACCCTTGCCGGTGCCGACCATGCGCAGGATCGCGACGCGGTCGCGGCGCTTGCCGCCGAGGATGTCGTGCACCGGCTTGCCCGTCGCGCGCCCGAGGGCGTCGTGCAGCGCGATCTCGATGACCGACTTGGCGGAGCTGTTGCCGTAGAGATAGTTGCCGGCGCGCGCCATCACCGCCGCGATGTCCCCGAGCGGCATGCCCTCGAGTTTCGGCGCGAGGTAGCGTATCGCGGAGGCCATGCTCGCCACCGTCTCGCCCGTCATCGTCGGCGCGGCCCCCGCGCCGCCCCAGCCGACGACGCCGTCGTCGGTCTCGACGCGGGCCAGCACGTTCTCGGCGCTCTTCACCTCTTCGAACGCCATCTTGAGCGGTTTCACCATCGGCAGGCTGATGGCGAGGGTTTCGATTCGTTTGATTTTCATGTTTTCAAAGGCGTCTCAGGTAAAGCGTCTCAGGTAAAGCGTCTCCCGGCTTCGCCGTATCTGAGACGTAGTATCTGCGACGCCGTATCTGCGACGCTTCACCTGCGACGCAGTTGTGCCTTACATCTTGCCGATCGACTTGATGACGGCGGCCATGCGCCGGTGGTCGGCGTCGAAGAACCGCTTGAACTCGTCACCCTCGCGGTAGTCGGGCACGACCTGCACCTTCTCCAGCGCCTGCTTGAAAGAGGGGTCGTTCGCCGCTTTTGCGATCAGCTGGCGCATCTGGGCGAGCAGCGGCGCGGGCGTGCTCTTCGCGGTGAACAGGCCCACCCACAGGTAGGCCTCGACGTCCTTGTAGCCGATCGACTGGAACGTCGGCACGTCCGGAAGCGAAGGATGCGGCCTGAGGCCGTAGCTGGCGAGCGCGCGCAGTTTCCCGGACTG
>CAZOQY010000181.1:0-6703 GCA_964581835.1 uncultured Streptomycetaceae bacterium
GGGAGTTCGAATCTCTCCGGGCGCGCCAGATCAGAGGAAATTGAGGCCGGCACAGTCCGGCCTCAATTTCATTCAGGCCCGGCAGCGGGCTCGCGCAAACATGATCGAGAACACCCGACACAACCGGGTCTGCAGCGTGCTGTTCGCGGACATCGTCGGCTACTCCACGACGACGGTGGCCGAGCAGCTCGTCCTGAAGCAAACCTGCAACCAGGTCCTTGCCGAGGCGCTCGGCGATCTGCCCGCGTACGACCGCGTCATCCTCGACACCGGTGACGGCGCCGCCGTGACTTTTCTCGGCGCGCCCGAGAATGCCCTGTTCGTCGCGCTGAGAATGCGCGGCACCACGCTTCCCATGCGTCTCGGCGTCAACCTCGGCCCCGTGCGGCTGGTGACGGACATCAACGGACAAACGAACGTCGTCGGCGACGGCATCAACGTCGCGCAACGCGTGATGAGCTTCTGCAATCCGGGCGAGCTTCTGGTGTCGCGCTCGTTCTACGAGGTGGCCTCACGGCTGTCCACCGACTATCTCGACCTCTTCTCGCCCCACGGCGCGCACCTGGACAAGCATTCCCGGACGCACGAGGTCTATACGCTCGCGCCGGACGCGCGGGCGCGGCTCGCCCGGGCCGAAGCCGAATGGCTGCAGCGCACTTACCCGCCCCGGCGGGCGGCAGGCCGCGAACAGACCGCAGCGAACGACAGCGCAGCGAACGACGGCGCCGCGCCGCAGGCGCCCGACGAGCCGGCACAGGTCTTCGACGCGGGAAAGAGCCTGATGATCTCGGGCTACAGCAAGACCCGCGTGCAGGAAGCGCTCGACCGTCACGTCGCCGAAGGCGCGCGGGTGCTGTCCCCGATCTCGCAGGTCGCCGGCAAGTGGGTGGCCGCGTGCGAAAACCTCCGCTCGGCGGGCCGGGCCTGCAAGGTGGAAGTCATGGGTTACACCCGCATCATCACCGGGCCGACGCGGGAAGATGTCGCCGCGAAAGTCGGCGAGTTGCTGGAAGGCGATGCGGTCCTGCTGCGCGACATCGAATGCGTCGGCGGCGTCTGGACCGCCGTCTGCGAAGCGAAATCGGATTAGGCGGCCGTCACTGGCCCCGGCTTCCACGATTCGTGGAAATTGTTCGGGTACGGATACCAGATCGAGCGGTAGCCTTTCACGTCGAGCGACACCTCGACCACGATCACCGTCGGCTTGCGCGAGGCGAGCGCGCGGCGCAGCGCGGGCGCGTAGTGGTCGGCCCGGGTGACGTGGATCGAGTTGGCACCCATCGATTCCGCCCACTTGCACAGGTCGGGGTTCCACAGGCCTTTCTGCCCCTTCCTGCGGTAATCGCAGAACGCCTCGCGGCCGTAGAGGCGGAACATCAGCTCGCGCTCGATCTGCAGCGAGCGGTTGTTCAGCACCACCCACGTGACCGGCAGGTTCTGCTCGACGGCCGTCGCGACCGCGGTGCCGCCCATCAGGAACGAGCCGTCGCCCAGCAGCGCGAGCGCCGGCTTGTTGCCCGCGGCGATGCTCGCGCCGACGATGGCCGACGTGCTCCAGCCCATGCGGTGGAAGAAACCGTTGTGCGCGACGTTGCGCGACGCCGCCTTCATGAAAGGCGGCGCGAAGGACAGCAGGTGCCCGGTGTCGAAGAACACCGGCATCTTCGGATCCACCTTCGCCACCACCTCGCCGGTGTCGTTGCAGATGCGCGCATAGTGCAGCGGCGCGATGTTCGACTTGCGCTGGTCGGCCACCGAGGCTTCCCACGACTTTCGCTCGCCGGCGATTTCCTTCAACCAGGCGCCCTGCTCCTTCACGCCCGCTTTGCGCACGCCTTCCGTCAGCGCCTTCAAGCCCAGGCGCGCATCGCAGGTCAGCGCGATCGCGGTCGGATACGCGCGGCCGAGCTCGGTGGAATCGATGTCGAGGTGGATCAGCTTCGTCTTCGTCGGAATATCGAACAGCGTCCAGCCGCCGGTGTCGATGTCGCTGAAATGCGTGCCGACGCCGATGACGAGATCGGCACGCCGCGCCGCCGCGTTGCCATGGCCGGTGCCGGCGCGGCCGATGCAGCCAACCGAGAGCCGGTGACCTTCGGGAAACGCGCCCTTGCCGGTCGCGGTCGTGGCGACCGGCATGCCCGCGGCTTCCGCGAACGCCAGCAGTTCGTCCCACGCGCGGGCGTTGGCGATGCCGCTGCCTGCCGCAATGAAGGGGCGCTTCGCCGACTGGAGCAAAGCGACCGCCTTCTTAACGCCGTCCGGGTCGGGCGCCGGCGGATGCCAGCGCATGTACGGCCTCGGATCCGGCAGCTTGTCGGATATCAGCGTGTTCTGGATGTCGAACGGGATCTGGATCACGACCGGGCCGGGACGGCCGGAGACGGCCACCTGGTAGGCGCGCAGGAACATGTCGAGCGCGTTGTCGGGCCGCGTGATCATCAGCGCCCGCTTGGTGACGGGCTTCAGCACCGCCGTCCAGTCCTCGGGGCCGTTGCGATAGGCCTCCTCGATGCCGCCGCGGTCGAACCAGTGCGTCGCGCCGGCGCTGGCGATCACCACCAGGCCGACCGACTCGTAGAACGCGGTGGCGACGGCCGGCACGATGTTCATGTTGCCCGGGCCGACGCTGGTCGTCACCACGGGCAGCGGCCCGGCGCGGCGCACGCGCCACCAGCCGTCGGCCATCTGCACCGCCTGGTCCTCGACGCGCGCCGGCACGCCGCGGATTTTCGTCTCGTGCACGAGTTGGTCGAGCAGCGCCCAGTTGCCGTGACCGTTCACGCCGAAAACGACCTCGGTCCCCATTTTTTCCAGCAGTTTGGCGAGCGCTCTCGCCACCGTAATCTGCGCCATGCCTGCCTCTCCCCCGGACTTCTATTCAATCCCACGTGCTGCAAACAGGGCTTTCGCGGCCGGCGAGCCGAGATAGCGCACGAAAGCCTCGGCGCCCTCGTCGTTGGATGCCGCCGCCATCGGCGCCGCCACGTATTCCGTGTAGCGCTGCAGCTCGGGTGGCAGCGGCGCGGCGAGCATCAGGCCCTTGTCGCGGAACATCAGGATCTCGATGATCGCGCCGAAGCCGATTTCCTTGCCCTTGCCCTTGATCAGGTGCTCCATCATCGCCGGACCGTTGTTGTAGCGCACGCTCTTCGACTGGATGCGGTCGAGCACGCCGAGCTCGCCGAGCACCCGCTCGAACTGCAAACCGCTCGAAGCGCGGTTGAAGACCACGGAATCCGCGTCGAGCAGCGCGTACTTGAGCGCGCCCACGCTGGAGATGTCGGGGACCGGCGCGCCCTTGCGCACCACCATGCCGATGCCGACGCGCCCCAGGTCCACCGCCTGCCCGCCGTCGACTTTCTTTTCCCGGGACAGGCCGTCGATCGCTTCGCGCGTCGCGATCACGACGTCGGGGATTTCGCCCCCGGCGATGCGCCGCAGGATCACCGGCGTCGTCGCCCAGGTGATCTCCACCTCTTCCCCGGAGTCGTCGCGGAAGGCCTCGACGGCGTCGAGCAGGCCGGGCTCGATCGCGCCCGCGCTCAGCACGCGGATGTCCGCGCTCATGACGCGAACACCTTGCCGCAGGTCGGCAGGTCGCGAACGGAAGACAGACTGTCCACGTTCTGCAGCAGGCCGAACAGGTGCCGCGCGTCCTTCTCCGCGTGCGTTTTCCTGGTGCAATCCGCGAACTTGGTCCACAGTTCGGCCGGGTCCATGGGATCGTAGGCGTGGCCGCGGATGCGCGCGATCTCGCCGCTGTCGAGCACTTCGCCGTTCGCGAGCCGGATCACCACGCGCTCCGTCGGCGAGTGGGCGGGATCGCGCTCGTCGAAGGCTTCCACGGAGATCAGCTTCACCCTGGGAAAGAACGCCTGGACGTCCGGGCGCCGCACGATCTCGTCGGTGAAGACGTCCACGCTCATGCGGCCCAGGATCACGGCCGCGGCCATCGCGAACTGCTCGCTGAACTTGGCTTCGAGACCGGTCTGCGGATTGTGGTTGGCCAGCACCACCACCTGCCCGATCCCCATGGTGACCTCGATGGCAGCAATGTCGTCGGGCTTGAGGCGGCGTCCCGCCAGCATCTTCACGGCGGTATCGAAGGAGCGGTGGGTGAAATAACACGACGCGTACTTCTTCACGCACAACGACTGCCACGGCAGGTACCACTCCCGGCCCACCTTCACCGGCGATTCGCGGTCGGCGGAGGACGGCGAGAACGCGTTGAGAAACCCCTGCGCGTTCTCCAGCGTGTCGCGGCCCGCCGTCAGGCCGCCGGCAGCGAGCCGCGCCGAAATCAATCCGTTGCGGGCGGCAAGCCCGGCGTGGTACGGCTTGGTCATGGTGCCGAAGTTGGGCGCAAGCCCGCCGGCATGGGTCGCCGCGATGGCGAGCGCGGCGGCAGCGCGTTCGGCGGACAGTTTGTGCAACACGGCCGCGGCCGCGGCCGCGGCGACGACGCCGAACACTGCGGTCGGGTGCCAGCCTTTCTTGTGGTGGGCGGTATCGCGCCGGATCAGCTCGGCCCAGACTTCGTAGCCGGCGACGTAGGCCGTGACGAGGTCGCGCCCGCTCGACCCCAGTTTCTCGCCTTCGGCCAGTATCGCCGGGACCAGCACGGTGCTCGGGTGCCCGGTGAGGGAATGGTCGTCGTAGTCGAGCGCGTGCCCGGCCGCGCCACCCACCAGCGCCGCGTCGGGCGCCGCGGCGGTGAGCGCCGACAGGCACAGGCGCGCCTCGCCCTTGCTTCCCGCGGCGACCAGCGTCCGGCGCACGATGTCCACGACCGGCTCCGTGATGCCGACCATGATCACGCCGACCGTATCGGTGAACGCGTTCCTGACCAGCGGCAGCGTCGCCGGCGGCAGTTGCTCGTAGCGAATGCTCTCGATGAATCGGCCGAGGTCGGAAGTCAGCGGGGCGGTCATGCAGGCAGCCCGGATTGATGGTTTTTCTCAAATTGCAGGATAATGTTTCGGCACTCACAATACAACCAAACGCCGCGGGCGGAGGAGACCATGACGCAGCGATCGCCTTGTTTGCCTGGAGTCCTGTTGATTGCCGCCTGCGCCGCGGCTGCCGGTCCGGCGCTGGCGCAGGATTTCCCCAACCGCATCGTCCGCATGATCGTGCCCTACGGTCCCGGCGGCATCACCGACATCACCGCGCGCATCATCGCGCCGGCCATGTCCGAGGATCTCGGCCAGCAGGTCGTGGTCGAGAACCGCGCTGGCGGCGCCGCGATCCCGGGCTTCGACCTCGTCGCCAAGTCCAGGCCCGACGGCTATACCCTCGTCGCCGCCACCACCGCGCTGGCCGCCCAGCCCATCCTGTTCCGCAAGTTGCCGTACCAGGCCGACCGGGATTTCACGCCGGTGAGCCTGGTGATCGTCGTGCCCACCCTCCTCGTCGTGCATCCCTCGATCCCGGCGCGCAACGTGAAGGAACTCATCGCGCTGGCGAAATCGAGGCCGGGCGCGTTGAACTACGGCTCCGCCGGCAACGGCAGCGACAACCATCTCACCGCGGAAGTATTCAAGAACGCCGCGAAGATCGACGCGCTGCACGTGCCGTACAAGGGCGGCGGCGCCGTCATGATCGACCTCGTCGCCGGCCAGGTCGCATTCGTGTTCTCGCCGGTGCCCACCGCTCACGGCTACGTGACGAGCGGACGGCTGCGGGCGCTGGCCGTGAGCGGAGCGAAGCGCAACGCCGCCTTCCCCGACGTGCCGACCGTGGGCGAGACCCTGCCGGGATTCAACGTCAACGCCTGGCTCGGCCTGTTCGGGCCCGGCGGCATGCCCGGCGGCGTGACCGATCGCCTGAATGCCGCGACCCACAAGGCGCTGCAGCGGCCCGAGGTGTCGAAACGGCTCACGGCCATGGGCGCCGAGGTCGTCGGCGGCCCCGCCTCGCAAATGGCAACCCACCTGAAGAGCGAGATGGATCGCTGGGTCAGGCTGGCGAAGGAGGTGAAATTCGAACTGGCGGATTGAGCAGGCCGGAAGCGTCCCCGCTCTCGACGCCCGCCCCGGCTCCCGCGCCCCGGAGCCGCGTGGTGATCTACTCCGCGGCGGAAAAGCGGTATTGCGCCGGCCTGCTCGAGGGCTTCGCCGCGCGCCATCCCGGCATCGAGGTCGAATTCGTCTTCGGCATCAGCGTGGCGCTGCACGAGCGCTATCTCGAGGAAACGGCGGCGCAGCGGCCCGTCGCCGACGTGCTCTGGAGCTCGGCGATGGATCTGCAGATGCGCCTGGTCCTCGACGGGCACGCCTTGGCGCACCGCAGCCCCGGGACGGACGCCCTGCCGCCGGCAGCGCGCTACCGCGATCTCGCCTGGGCGACGACGGTCGAGCCGCTGTTGTCGCTGGTCAACCGCGGCCTGCTCGACGAGCGGCTGCCGGCCGGCTCGCTCTCCGAGATCGCCGCCGCCTTGAGGCAAATGCCCGGCTGCCCGGTCGCGTGCTACGACATCGAGCGCAACGGCCTGGGCTTCCTCGCCCTGCTCCACGAGAGCCGGCGCGGCGACGAGTTCGATGCCTTCCTGCGGGCGCTGGCGACGTGCCGCCCGCGGGCGTTCGGATCCAACCCCCCGCTGGTGGAAGAAGTCGCCAGCGGCCGCGCCGCACTCGCCTGGCACGTGCTGGGCTCGTACGCGGTGCGCGCGGCGCGCGACCACGCGTCGTCGCTCGCCATC
>CAZOQY010000182.1:0-6686 GCA_964581835.1 uncultured Streptomycetaceae bacterium
TCGGCGATGGTCTTGTCGTAGGTCTGCTTCTGCATCTGCTGCTGAAGCTGCTGCTGCAGGTTGGGCTTGACCTGCTCGTAGGGCGGCACCTTGATCGCGCGCTCGTCGTCGAGTCGGATGACGTGCCAGCCGAAATTGGTCTGCACGGGCGCCTCGGTCATCTGGCCTTTCTTGAGGCGGGAGAGGGCATCGCCGAACGGCTTCACGTACTGTCCCGCGGGGCCCCAGTCAAGCTCGCCGCCGCGGATCTTGGTGCCCTGGTCCCTGGATTTTTCGCCCGCGAGCTTCTCGAAGCTCGCGCCCTGCTTGATCTGGGCGATGATTTCCCTGGCCTCGTCTTCCTTCTCCACCAGGATGTGGCGCGCCTTGAACTCGCGCGAGCCGAGCTGGCCTTTCAGGCGCTCGTATTCCTTCTTGACGGTGTCTTCGGTCACCGCCGCGCCTTTCGTGACGTCGCGCATCAGCGCGCCCGCGAGGATGTCCTGCCGGGTGAGTTCCAGCTGCGTCGTGACCTCGGTGCCCTTGTCCAGGCCGCGGCGCCGCGCTTCCTGGGCCAGCAGCTCGCGGTTGATCAGCTCTTCGCGGACCATGTTCCTCAACTCGGGGGTGTCGGGCCGTCCCTGGGAAACCAGGTTTTTCACGAAGAAATCCATGCGCTGCTGCGGGATGGTCACGCCGTTGACCTTGGCCGGCCCGTTCTGGGCGTGCGCCGCGCCGGCGGCCAGAAGGCCGGCCAGGACCAGCGCTGAGAGGGATGGGTTCATCGAAGTTCCTTTGAGGTTGGATGGGTCAGATGAGTCAAATCTCGCCCGGCGCGTAGGCCTTGATCGCCAGCGCGTGGATTTCCTTCTTCATCAGCGGCCCGAGCGCTTCGTACACCATCCGGTGGCGCGCCTGGGACGGCTTGCCGTCGAACGCGCTCGACACGATCACGAGCTGGTAATGCCCGCCGCCCGACTGCGCGCCGGCGTGCCCGACGTGGTGGCCGGACTCGTCGAGGATCTCCAGCGATTCCGGCTTGAGCGCCGACAGCCGCTGCGCGATCAGGTCGGCGGTGCTCATTCGGGTTTTTTCTCCTCGATATAGCGCGAGAGCATCAGCGCCTGCAGGATTACGAACGCGAACATGAGGCCGATGCCGCCGAACAGCTTGAAATTGACCCAGGCGTCGGTGGAGAAGTTGTAGGCGACGAGGAGGTTCAGCGCGCCCATCACGGCGAAAAAGGCGATCCAGCTCGCGAGCAGCTTCGCCCAGACGGGGTCGGGCAGCGCCACCTGCGCTTCCATCATGGCGCGGATCAGGTTCTTGCGGAACGCGAGCTGCGCCACGCCCAGCGCCGCGGCGAACAGCCAGTAGAGCACGGTCGGCTTCCACTTGATGAAGGTCTCGTTCTGGAACAGCAGGGTGGCGCCGCCGAAGACCACGATCACCGCGAGGCTCACCCACAGCATGTTCTCGATCTTGCGGCCGCGCAGCCACAGCCAGCCGATCTGCAGGAAAGTCGCGGCGATCGCCACCGCCGTCGCGATGTAAATTCCGTAGAACTTGAAGGCGATGAAGAACAGGATGACCGGAAAAATGTCGAACAGGAATTTCATGAGGGCATATTATAGCTGCAACCGGTTGATTGCCCTCGTTTCTTTTTAATTCACTTCTTCTCGAACCTGAGCGACGCGGAGTTGATGCAATAGCGCAGGCCGGTGGGCTGGGGGCCGTCCTCGAACACGTGGCCCAGGTGGGCGTCGCAGCGGCTGCAATGCGTTTCGGTCCGCGTCATGCCGTGGCTGTGGTCGTCCTCGACGGCGACGTTGTCCCGGTTGGCCGGTTGCCAGA
Source organism: uncultured Streptomycetaceae bacterium (assembly GCA_964581835.1). Taxonomy (GTDB): domain Bacteria; phylum Pseudomonadota; class Gammaproteobacteria; order Burkholderiales; family SG8-41; genus SG8-41. The sequence continues at coordinate 1,834 of CAZOQY010000182.1, forward strand.
AGCTCGGCCAGCCCGAGCCTGATTCGAACTTGTGCTCGGAGCTGAACAGCTCGGCGCCGCAGCACACGCAGCGGTAGACGCCCTTATCGTGGTTGTCCCAGTATTGCCCGGTGAAGGCCCGCTCCGTGCCTTGTTGGCGCGTTACATGGTACTGCTCGGGCGTGAGCTGTCCTTTCCATTCCGCATCCGTCTTCGTGACTTTTTCCGTCACTTTTTCACCTCGTCACTGCGGCAGGACCTTGCCGGGATTCATGATGTTGAGGGGGTCGAACGTGGCTTTGAGCGCGCGCATCATCCCGAGTTCCACGCCGGACTTGTAACGGGCCATTTCCGCGAGCTTGGACTGGCCGATGCCGTGCTCGGCGCTGAAGCTGCCGTGATAGCGGCCGACGATGTCGTAGACGCAATGGGTGACATCGTGGGCGTCGCGTGCCGCGGGATCCTCGCGCCGGCGGCCCGCCACGAAGGCGTTGTAATGCAGGTTGCCGTCGCCGAGGTGGCCGAAGCAGATGATCTCGACGCCGGGAAAGCGCGCCTGCAGCGCAGCCCGGGCCTCCGCAATGAACGCGGGCACCCGGCTCACCGCGACCGCGATGTCGTGACGGTAGAGCATGCCCGCTTCACCGCGCGCGGCCTCGGGTATGGTTTCGCGCAGCTTCCACAGGCCCTGCGACCGGGCTTCGGACTCGGCGATGACGGCGTCCACCACGAGGCCGCGCTCCATCGCCGCCGCGAGCACCTGCTCGAGCTCCGCGCGGATGGCGCCGCCCTCGCGCGCGTCGCCCAGCTCGGTCAGGACGTACCAGCCATGCGGCGCGGGCAGGGGGTCGCGCGTGCCCGGTATGTGGCGCAGGACCAGATCGACGCAATTGCGGGAGATCAACTCGAAAGCGGTGATCTTGTCGCCGCAGTGCTGCCGCAGCAGCGCCAGCAATTCCAGCGCGGCTTCCGGCGCGGGCACGGCGCTCCATGCCGTGGCGCCGGAGCGGGGCAGGGGAAAAAGCTTGAGGACGGCGGCCGTAATCACTCCCAGCGTGCCCTCGGCGCCGATGAAAGCCTGCTTCAGGTCGTAGCCGGTGTTGTTCTTGCGCAGACTGCGCATGCCGTCCCAGACGCGCCCGTCGGGCAGGACGACTTCCAGGCCCAGCGCGAGGTCGCGGGTGTTGCCGTAGCGCAGCACGTTGACGCCGCCGGCGTTGGTCGAGAGGTTGCCGCCGATCTGGCAACTGCCTTCCGCGCCCAGGGAGAGCGGGAACAGGCGCCCGGCGTCGCGCGCCGCCTGCTGGATGCCGGCGAGCACGCAGCCAGCCTCGACGCTGACCGTATTGTTCAGCGCGTCCACTTCCAGGATGCGGTTCATGCGCCCGAGATTGAGCACGATTGCGTCGCCGCCCGCGTCCGGGGTGGAGGCGCCGCACATCCCGGTGTTACCGCCCTGGGGCACGACGGCGGTGCGCGTTTCACTGCAGATTTTGAGCACCGCGGATACTTCGGCGGTGGAAGCGGGGCGCACCACGGCGGGCGTGATGCCGCGGTAATAGCCGCGCCAGTCGAGGGCGTACGGCTCGAGGTCGCGCGCATCCGTTATCAGGCCTTGCGGGCCGACGGCAGCGCCCAGCCGCTCGAGCAGGGATGCCGGCGCGGAGGATTTCGAGGGGGTCCTGGACATGATCTTTCGCCGCTTATTGTACCCTCTGTGCAACAGCGCGGTGCTTCCCATAGAATTCAGGCCATCGTGCGTCAGCAAGCCGGTATACCGATGTCCGTTTCCGCAACGACTCGCAAGGGTTTTACGCGATGGCAGGCCGCGGGGATACACCTGCTGATCAGCGCGGCCATTGCGTCGGCGCTGCTGGCGGTGATGCTGGGCGTCTGGTACCCGCGGCCGCTGTTCGAGATGGAAGGCGGCTTCGGCCTGGTGTTCATACTGGTCGGGGTGGACGTGGTGATCGGTCCGCTCATCACCCTGGTCATTTTCAAATCCGGCAAGCCCGGCCTGAAATTCGACCTCTGGACCATCGCGCTGCTGCAATCCGCGGCGCTGGTTTACGGCGGCTACGTCGTGGCCGAGGCGCGGCCGGCATACATTGTTTTCGTGAAAGGCCAGTTCGAAGTCGTCGGGGCGATCGAGCTCGCCCCGGCGGACCTGGCGGAAGCGAAGCGCGCCGAGTTCCGCCGGGTGCCGCTCGGCGGGCCGGTGCTGGTGGCCGCCGAGCCCCCCGGGGACGAAAAGGAAAGACAGAACATTCTCTTCATGGCGCTGGAGCAGGGCAGGGACATGCGCCATTTTCCCAAGTACTACGTGCCTTACGAGGAGTACAAGCGCAATGTCCTGCCGACGGGCCGCACGCTGGACCAGGTGCGGCGCAGCGAGCCGGAGATCGCTGCAGTGATCGAGCGTTATCTGGCCGACTCGGGGCTCAAGGCGGCGGAAGTCCGCTACTACCCGCTGCGCGCCACCCGGGCCTGGGGCGCGGTGCTGGTCGATGCGGGCAGCGGCGACGTCGTGAAGATGCTGCACGTCCCGGAGCAGTGAGCGCTCGTGCGGCCGGTACAAAAACAGGCCGATGCCTTGTGAGCATCGGCCTGCGCAACAACCGGTGCCCGGTAAGGCGCCGGCGAGGCGAGCATTCTATCCCGGGCCGCGCCGGATGGGTAGCACCCTTGGCGGCGCAATAAATGACGATGAGCTGAGGGTTTTTACTGAAATACTCCGCCAAATTTCTTGGTAAACTGTCGGCCGATAACAGCGGACCGGCAACATCGGGCCGATAACAACGGGGAAGCGCGGGCGGGGCGGCCGCGGTCCTCGATAACCAGAACGATCACCGCCGAGGAGAAGCCAATCATGATGACCGACCGGGTCATCTTCGTCTGCACCCTGATCGTGGCGGCCGTGTATCTCTACGCCACCACGCTGATACCCTCGCTCGAAATCGGGGACCCGCTGGGTCCCAAGGCGTTTCCGCGGCTGCTCGGCATCGGCCTGATCATCGCGGCCGGCTTCCTGCTGGTCGAGATGCTGAAGGACAGCAAATCGCGGTCGCCCGAGCCCGAAAAAACCGAACCGGGGGACTCGCGCCATCTCTGGATCCTGGGCGGCGTCGTGGCGTGGACGGGCCTGTATTACGCGGCGTTGCAGACGCTGGGCTACGTCGTCGACTCCGCCATCTACCTGTTCGTGCTGATGGCGTGGTTCAACCGCGGCAAGTGGGTCGCGAACGGGCTCACCGCGGTGCTGTACAGCGTGCTGAGCTACATCATGTTCGTGAAGCTCGACGTCAACCTGCCCAAGGGCATCCTGCCGTTCTGAGAGAGCCATGGATACATTGACTCACATCATGAACGGCTTCGCGGTCTGCCTGCAGCCGATCAATCTCTGGTACACGTTCGTCGGCGTGTTGCTCGGCACCATCATCGGCGTGCTCCCGGGCATCGGGCCCTCCGCGGGCATCGCGCTCCTGATTCCGGTCACCTACGGCATGAACCCGACCTCGGCCCTCATCATGATGGCGGGGATCTACTACGGCACCAAGTACGGCGGCTCGACCACCGCGATCCTGATCAACACCCCGGGCGAAGCGGCCTCGGTGATGACCGCCATCGACGGCTACCAGATGGCCAAGAAGGGGCGCGCGGGCGCGGCACTCGCCATCTCCGCGGTGGGGTCCTTCATCGCCGGCACGCTCGGCGTGATCGGGCTCACGCTGTTCGCCATACCGCTGACCAGCATGGCGCTCAAGTTCGGGCCCGCCGAGTACTTCATGCTCATGTTCTTCGCGATGACCGCGGTCTCGTCGCTCGCGGGCAAGTCGCCGGCGAAGGCGATGATCTCGACCATACTCGGCCTCATGATCGCAACCATCGGCATCGACCTGCAGAGCGGGCAGCCGCGCTACACCATGGGCGTGCCGGAATTGCAGGACGGCGTCGGCTTCGTGATCGCGGTGGTCGGCCTGTTCGCGATCGCCGAGGTGTTCTCGACGATGGAGGAGATCACCAAGGGCACGCGCCCGGAGATCATCCGGCTGAAGGGCAAGCTGTGGTTCACCCGCCAGGAGTGGAACCGCTCGTTCATGCCGATCATGCGCGGCAGCGTCATCGGTTTCGTCATCGGCGTGCTCCCGGGGGCGGGCGGCACCATCGCCTCGATCATGACCTACATCTGGGAGAAGCGGCTGTCCAAGCACCCGGAGGAGTTCGGTCACGGCGCCATCGAGGGCGTGGCCGGTCCCGAAGCGGCCAACAACTCGGACACCGCGGGCGCCATGGTGCCGCTGCTGACGCTGGGCATACCCGGCGGCGGCGCGACAGCCGTGATGCTCGGCGCGTTCATCATGTACGGCATCCAGCCCGGCCCGCTGCTGTTCCAGAACCGGCCGGACCTGGTGTGGGGTCTTATCGACAGCATGTACATCGGCAACGTCATGCTGCTGATCCTCAACCTGCCGCTGATCGGCCTGTTCGTGCGCCTGCTCTACATCCCGGGTGGCATCCTGATGCCGCTCATCATGGCGATTTCCACCATCGGCATCTACGCCATCAACGGCAATCCCGTGGAGCTCTACATCGGCCTCATGTTCGGCGTCCTGGGCTATATCTTCCGGAAGGTCGACATCCCGGTCGCGCCGATGGTGCTGTCGCTGGTGCTGGGCGGCATGATGGAGCAGTCGTTCCGCCAGGCGATGACGATTTCCGGGGCGAACCCGAAGATCTTCGTCGGCAGCACGATCTGCCTCGTCCTGCTGGCGCTGTCCATCCTGTCGGTGCTGCTGCCGTTCCTGCTGCCGCGGCTGAAGGCCTGGCGCGAGGGCGCGGACTCCACAGCGTAAAGCCGCAATGGACAGGATTAA
>CAZOQY010000183.1:0-6670 GCA_964581835.1 uncultured Streptomycetaceae bacterium
CCTTGGCGGTCTTCGCGCGCCACGCCGGCCACGCCGCGTTGGCCGCTTCGATCGCGCGCCGCGTCTCGGCCGCGCCCATGTTGGGCACGGTGCCGATCTGCTGCCCGTCGGCGGGGTTGTAGACCGCGAGCGTGGACTTGTCGTCGGCGTTCACCCACTCGCCGTCGATGTAGCACTGTTCGCGGAACAGCTTCATGTCCTTCAATTGCACCGCGGGTTTGACTTTCTGGAGCATGGCGGAAGCCCTCGTTTCAGATCGGTGACGGATTGGCGATAAATGCAGGACGCGGACAAGCGCCCGGAAGATGCGGCGCAGTATAGCAGAGCAGCGCCGGCCTCCTCGGTGTGCGAGCCCCCGAAGCAGGGCCGGCCGCCGCATTGCACAACCCCGGAAAATGGTTGATATAATAAGCCGTTACAAGGCCATTCCGATGCCCCAGCCACTCTCCCTGTTCTCACGCCTGCGCGCCGTGGTCCTGTGCGCGGCGGTTTCCGTGTTCGTCCTCGGCGGCTGCGCCACCAACGGCAACCCGCGCGACCCGCTCGAGCCGATGAACCGCGCCATCTACAAGTTCAACGACGGTGTCGATGCGCTGGTGATCAAGCCCGCGGCGGGCATGTACCGCGACCTGGTGCCGCAGTTCGTCCGCACCGGCGTCTCGAACTTCTTCTCCAACATCAACGACGTGATCGTCGCATTGAACAACCTGATGCAGGGCAAGATTCCCGCCGCGATCAACGACGTGGGCCGCGTCCTGGTCAACACCACCCTCGGCGTCTTCGGCATCCTGGATCCCGCCACCGACCTGGGCGTGGAGAAGAACAACGAGGATTTCGGACAAACGCTCGGCTTCTGGGGACTGGGCGACGGGCCCTACCTCGTGCTGCCGTTCCTCGGTCCCAGCAGCCTGCGCGATACGGCCGGCTGGGTCGGCGATGCCTACACCTGGCCTGTCAGCTACCTCGAGCCTACCCGCCACCGCAACACCTTGATCGGGCTGCGCGTCGTGGTGGCGCGCGCCGACCTGCTGGAAGCGAGCCAGATACTCGAAACCGCCGCGCTCGATCCCTACGAGTTCGTGCGCGATGCCTACCTGCAGCGCCGCCGTAACCTGGTCTACGACGGCAATCCGCCGGACGATAGCGGCGAGGATCCCAAGGCCAAGCCTTCCTCCCGCGGACCGTCCGTGCCGCCCTCGCCGCTGGCAGCGGAAGCCGCCGCCACGCTGGACGCCGTGCTGGCGCCGGTTGCCGACCCGTTACCGGCCGGGACCGAGACGAGCGGGCACGACGCGCAACCCGTCACGCCTGCGCCAAAAGCGGCCGCCAAGCCGGAAGAACCGAAGAAGCCTGGCCTCGTGCGGCTTTGGTTCTCGCCCGCCCGCAACTAGCTGCCCTGCAACAACGGCGTGGATAGTGGTCGGTGGATAGTGAATGGGTAAACACCAACCACCGCCCACCAGCCACCAACCACGCCTTCCCCTAGTTTAGTCGCGCCGCGATCCGCTCCAGTTCCACCAGCCTGCTGCGCACGGCAGCGGCGTCCTCCGCTTTCGGCCTCAGCATGAGGTAGTTGCGGAAATCCGATAACGCGGCACGAAAGCACTCCAGATCGAGATACAGGCCGGCGCGATCGCGATACTCCTCCGCCACGCCGGGCTCGAGCGCGATGACGCGGTCGGCCGCCGCCAGCGCGCGCGGCAGGTCGCCCTGCTCCCGGTAAATGGATTTGAGGTTGCGCAGCATCCGCGCCAGGACGTTTTTCTTGCCGGCGGCCGCCAGCAGGTGGCGCACGATGTCCGGGGACGGCGTCACGCCGCCACGCAGCACCCGCAGCCGCTGCTGCAGGTCCTCGATGCCGAGCGAGGCGCCGCGCGCGTAGGGGTCGAGCACGACCGCGCCGTCGCGCAGCGTGCATTTCACGAGAAAGTGGCCCGGGAACGACACGCCGTGCACCGCCAGCCCGACGCGGCGGCCGATCTCGACGTAGACCAGCGCGAGCGTGATCGGGATGCCGACGCGGCGATCGAGCACCTCGTTGAGAAAGCTGTTGCGCGGATCGTAGTAGTCTTCCGCGTTGCCGCCGAAGCCCAGCTCCTCGAAGAAATAGTGATTCAACGCGATCAGCGTGTCCGTCGGGCTGATGTCGCCGCGCAGCCGGCGCTTCAGCGTCGCGCCCAGGTCCGCGATCCGCGCGAGGTAACCGGCCACGTCGAGGCCGGGATACTCCGGCGCGGCGACGAGCAGCGCGGCCTCGGCGAGGTCGATCTCCTCATCCGGGCCGGCGACGATCTCCTTCCAGCGCTCCGCTGGAGTCATAAAGTCAAAACCTCAATCGAACCGCCAAGACGCCAAGAGAATCTTTACAAAATACTGAATTATATCTAGCTATATATAGGTATTCTTGGTGACCTTGGCGGTTCAGTATCTTCGTATAAGGTTTTCTTGGCGCCTTGGCGGTTCAGTATTCTTATTGTTTCTCTTGGCGTCTTGGCGGTTAATTTTTACGAACGCGAAGCCAGCGGCAGATTCATCAGCAGATTCTGCGGCTTCATCCGCAGCGTGTTGTCCGGCGCCATCGCCAGCCCCAGGAACACCGGCGAGCCGGCCACTTCGGGCCGCAGCACGACGGGGTCGCGGAAATCGACGCGGAACAGGCCGATGACGCGCTTCATGCGCTCCGGCTCCACTTCGCCGCCGTCGTAGAGCTCGTTCAGCATCGTCGTCGCCTCGGCATCGAGGCCGACGTGCCACACCCACTCCTGGTCGGGTATCTCGCGCACCGGCTTCACCGTCGTGCGCACGCCGTGGAAATGCGCCATCCAGCGCTCCAGCACGCGGCACAGGGCGAGGCAGCCGGGACGGCCGTGGTTGAGGTTCAACACGGTGTCGTGCCGCTCGTCGCGTTCGAAGTAGAGGCCGGCGCTCTTGTCGTCGAGCACGTCGAGCTCCACGGTGCGCAACTGCGTCTTGCCTTCCTGCAACAGCTTGCCCAGGCTGCCGAAGCCGGCGCCGGTCGCGTGCATCTCCACCGTCTCGTCGTCGGCGAGCATGATCGTGCCGTCGTTGACCGTGACTCGCTGCTTGCGGAAGAACAGCTCCGCCGCGCGCGCCTCCAATCCGTCGCCGGTATCGGCGAGGATGCCGCGCAGGATGACCTGCGCCGTGTGGTGGACGAAATCCGGCGGAACCACGACGTCGCGCTGGAACAGGCCGGAATAGAAGGCCTCGAGATTCGGCGCGGCGAGCAAGGCCTCGCGAAAGCGCAGCATGACGCGGTAATTGTCGCGGGCGTCGGGGTCGGCGAGCGCCCCGATCTCCCGTTCCGTCACCTCCCGGCGCGGGCTCTCCATCAGCGCGGCGTGCAGCGCGCGCTCCGCCGCGCAGGACTCCGGCACCGGCGCCAGCTCCGGGCGCGCGTAATACAGGCGCAGGTAGTCGTCCGTGACGGCCAGACGCCCGTCGGCCCCCTTCTTCAGGAGGTTGTAGCCGCTGTTTTGCCAGAAGTCGGGCATCAGCCCCCGTGACGAGTGATGGGTGACGTGTGACGAGTCACGCCTTTTCGGAAATCTCGACGAGATTTCCGTCAGGGTCGCGAAGGTAGACGGAGCGGATGGTGAAGCGCGCCCCGGTGCGGTTGACCGGCCCTTCCTCGATGGCGACCTTCTCGCGCTTGAGATGCGCGATCACCTCGTCGAGCGGCCGGTCGGCGAGAAAGCACAGGTCGAGCGAGCCGGGCGTGGGCTTGCGCGCCTTGATGCTGGCATTGAAATGCGGGGGATGCACGTTGAACTTGTGGTCGCCGAACCTGAGGGCGATGCGGCCCTCTCCGTAATTCTCGACCTTCATGCCGAGCACCCGCGTGTAGAAATCCAGGCACTTGTCCAGGTCGGCGGTCGACAGGACGATATGGTCTACGCTTTTCAACACGTGTCTTCCCCCTTGGCTGAATACTACGCTATTGTGGCGAAAACCTTCACGGGACCTCATGCCTGGAGATACACAAGCGTCGACGCCGGAAAAACCGCCCAGCCTGCGCACCGCCTTCATCGCCTGCGCCATCCTGCTGGCGATCGACGTCCTGTTTTTCGGCGCGCCGATGCTGGGAGTCTATGCCGGCCTCGCGCTGGTGCTGTGGCTCGCGCCGCGCATGCTGTTCGCCTGGAAGAAGCCCGCCCTGCGGCGCCACCGCGCGCTGGTCGCGCTGGTCACGCTAGGCACGATCATCTTCGACTGCAGCGTCTACTGGATCTACGAGACCGTCGCGCAGAAACGCGTGACCGAAGTCGCGGAAGCGCTGCTCCGCTACCGGGCCATCAAGGGCCTCTACCCCGAGCAACTGCAGCAGCTCGTGCCGGACTACCTGCCCGCCGTGCCGACCGCCAAGCCGGGCCTGATCGTCCTGAACCGCATCTGGTATCTCCACAAGCCGCCCGGGCCGGCGGGATTGATGTACGTGAGCTTCCCGCCGTACGGCCGCAAGGTCTTCAACCTCGAAACGCGGGAGTGGTCCGAGCTGGACTAAGCGCGGCCGCGAGCGCGAGCAGAACACGCGACCAATAACACGAATCGAACCCGCGACCGATGTTGCTACAATACTGACTGTCGCCCCGATAGCTCAGTGGATAGAGCAGCCCCCTCCTAAGGGGCAGGTCGCACGTTCGATTCGTGTTCGGGGCGCCAACGCCGCTGCGCCCTGTTTCCGCGAAACCGCCGCGCCGGGCGCCATCGCCGCGCCATGCGATCTTCGAACGCCCCAAGCCGGCAATCAGTGCCGACACGAAGCTCGCCGCGAGTCGGGGCAAAGCTGCAGCCGGCGGATGCCCAGGCCCAGCAGGCCCACCGCCATCAACCCATAGGCGGCCGATTCCGGAATCGGCAGGGTCCCGACGTACTCGCTGAAGACGAACGAATAGTTCGAACCGACACCGAAAGTGCGCGCTTCATGGCGGCCACCATTGCGAGGATCGTCTTGATCCGTACGTCATGCCGAGCCCGGCGTCATGGCAGGTATCCGGTCGTCATGCATTGCGATCGGCATGGGAAAGCGAAATTCATCTTTCGCGAATCTTTACAGAGGACGGACGGCACTGCCGCAACGGCTTTGCTGCTCAATGAAGATCCCATCACGGCCTACTTGCCTCGCCGCGCCTCCATGTAGGCCCGCAAGAGACGATTGATCTGCGTTTGATAGCCTTTGCCCTGTGCGCGAAACCATGCGAGCACCTCGGCATCCAATCGCAACGTCACTTGCTCTTTCGTCGGACTTGCCGCCAAGCCCTGGCGCACGAAAGCTTTGGCGAACATCTCCGGAGTCACCTCGGGGTTGTCCGAAAGATCGATCGCACTGTCCGGAAGTGTATCGACACGTTTCCAGTCAGTCTTGGATGCCTTCGAGGGAGGGGACTTTTTCATGTTGTGCAGCCCATGGGGCAGGTATCCGATGGACGGGTGGTACTCATGGCGTCCGCAATGATGGCAAGATGATGAGGCAGGCAACGCTCAATGAAAATCCCGGCTCTCCGACCGCAGCGGACCGATGAGGTGGGACCAGTCCTCCAACCGGTCGGCGATCAGATGCTGGACCGCTCCTTCGCGCTGCCACTTGCCGTGCACCGCCATCAGGCGTGAGCGCAGCAGCGGAATGCGGAACCGCTCGCGCACGTGGCGCCACACGATGACGTTGATGGTGCCGTCTTCGTCTTCGAGCGACACGAAGATGGTGCCGTGGGCGGTGCCCGGTTGCTGCCGGACGGTGACGATGCCGCAGGTGCGGGTGCGCCGGCCGCCGGGCAGATCGCGCAGCTGCGCGGACGACAGCATGCGACGTTTCTGCAACAGCGGGCGCAACAACGCCAGCGGGTGACGCCGCAGGCTCAAGCCCAGCGCCGCATGATCGAGCAGGATCTCCTCGCCCTCCGGTGCGGGCGGCAGCAGCAGCATCTGTTCGTGGATCGGCGCATCGGCCAGCAGTTCCGTCGTCGGGTGCAACGCGGCCGCTTCCCACAGCTGCTGCCGGCGATGGCCCGCGAGGCTCATCAGTGCATCGGCTGCAGCCAGCCGCTTCATGTCGCCCACCGTGAGCGCGGCACGGCGCGCCAGATCGGCCGCATTCTCGAACGGTCGTTCGCAACGAGCCGCGACGATGCGCGTGGCCGTCGCTTTCGACAACCCGGCGATCGTCTCGAGCCCCAGCCGCACCGCCGGCGTCTGCGGCAGATCTTCGAGCGTGGCCTGCACGTCGCTGTGCGAAACGTCGACCGGCCGCACTTCCACCCCATGGCGTTTCGCGTCCTGCACCAGTTGACTGGCCGAATAGAACCCCATCGGCTGGGAGTTGAGCAGCGCCGCGAGGAAAGCCGCTGGTTCATGGCACTTGAGCCACGCACTGACATAGGCGAGCAGCGCGAAACTGTAGGCGTGGCTTTCCGGAAAACCGTATTCGCCGAAGCCTTCGATCTGGCGGAAGATGGCTTCGGCGAATTCGGGGTCGTAGCCCTTGGCTTTCATGCGGCCCACCAGCTTGTCGTGGAACGGCCCCAGCCCGCCCTTGCGCTTCCACGCCGCCATCGCGCGTCGCAACTGATCCGCCTCGCCGGGCGTGAAGTCGGCGGCGATCATCGCGATCTGCATCACCTGTTCCTGGAAGATCGGGATGCCCAGCGTGCGC
>CAZOQY010000184.1:0-6649 GCA_964581835.1 uncultured Streptomycetaceae bacterium
ACATCGGCGGCGACAACTTCCCGTTTCAGCGCATCGACGGGGCGCAGATTCAGACGTGGCTGCCCGGCGGCCACGCCCAGACGCTGTACGCGGCGCTGTTGATGCCGCGGGCGCGGGTCGCCTACCGCCGCGAGCGGTGGGACACGCCGGACGACGACTTCATCGATCTCGACTGGATAGTTAATCCGGCGGCAGAGGCTAGCCGGATTAACTTAACCGGCAGGAAAGAATTCGAATCGGGATCGCGCTCGGGTGAGAATTCTATTCCCGCCATAATGGAACCGGCACCGGTTCCATTGGTCGTGCTCTTTCACGGACTGGAGGGGTCATCACGCAGCCACTACGCAACTGCGATGATGACCGCGGTGCGACAGGCGGGCTGGCGCGGCGTCGTGGTGCATTTCCGGGGTTGCAGCGGCGAGCCCAACCGGCTGCCGCGCGCCTACCACTCGGGCGACGCAGGCGAAATCGGCTGGATACTGCGCCGGCTGCGGGAGAGAAACGACGACGTTCCGCTTTTCGCAGCCGGCGTGTCCCTCGGCGGCAACGCGCTGCTGAAGTGGCTCGCCGAAACCGGCGCCTCCGCGATGGAAGTGGTCGATCGAGCGGCGGCGGTGTCGGCGCCGGTTGACTTGATGGCGGCGGGAAACGCGCTGGGAAAAGGCTTCAATCTGATCTATACCCGGAATTTTCTTGTCACACTGAAGCGTAAAGCCCTGCTCAAGCACGCCATTTATCCAGATCTGTTTAATGCCGCGCGCGTGCGCGCGTCACGCACGCTGCGGGAATTCGACGACCTGGTCACCGCGCCGCTGCACGGCTACCGGGACACGGACGACTACTGGACGCGCGCGAGCAGCAAGCCGGGGCTGAGGAACGTCCGGGTGCCAACGCTCGTGCTGAACGCGAGAAACGATCCCTTCCTGCCCGCCGCCGCCCTGCCCGGCGCGGACCAGGTCTCCGGCGCCGTCACGCTGGAACAGCCGGAGGACGGCGGGCACGTCGGCTTCGTCAGCGGCGCGCTGCCCGGGAATTTCGACTGGCTGCCGCAGCGGCTGCTGAGATTTTTCGGCGCGTGAGATAATCGCGGCCCTATGCCCATGAAAACAGCGCCGGAAATTTTCAAGGCCTACGACATCCGCGGCATCGTCGGCAAAACGCTCACGCCCGAAGCGGTCGAAGCGATCGGCCAGGCGGTCGGGTCGGAATCCATCGAGCGCGGCCGACGTTCGGTCGCCATCGGCCGCGACGGGCGCCTGTCCGGTCCGGAACTGTCGGCGGCGCTCGCCCGCGGCCTGCAGAAGAGCGGCGTGGACGTGATCGACGTCGGCCAGGTGGCGACACCGATGGTCTATTTCGCCGCCTACCACCTCGACACGCAGTCGGCGGTGATGGTGACCGGCTCGCACAATCCGCCCGACTACAACGGCCTCAAGATGGTAGTCGCCGGAGAGACGCTGTCGGGAGAGGCGATCCAGGGATTGCGGGCCCGCATCGAGAGCGGCCGGCTCGCGGCCGGCGCCGGCGGCTACCGCACGCACCCGATCCGCGAGGACTACCTCGAGCGCATCGCGTCCGGCGTCAGGCTCGCGCGCCCGATGAAACTGGTGGTGGACTGCGGCAACGGCGTCGCCGGCGACACCGCCCCCGAGCTCTACCGGCGGCTCGGCTGCGAGGTCGTCGAGCTCTACTGTGAAGTCGACGGGCGTTTCCCCAACCATCACCCCGACCCCTCCCAGCCGGAGAACCTGAAGGACGTTCAGCGCGCGCTCGCCGCGGGCAAGGGCGAGTTGGGCCTCGCCTTCGACGGCGACGGTGATCGCCTGGGCGTGGTCACGAAAAGCGGCAAGATCATCTATCCCGACCGCCAGCTCATGCTGTTCGCCGCCGACGTGCTTTCACGCAACCCCGGCGCCGAGATCATCTTCGACGTGAAATCCACGCGCCACCTCTTCCACTGGATCCGGCAGCACGGCGGCAAGCCGCTGATGTGGAAGACGGGGCACTCTTTCATCAAGAAAAAACTGCGCGAGACCGGCGCGCCGCTGGCGGGCGAGATGAGCGGCCACGTGTTTTTCAAGGAGCGCTGGTACGGTTTCGACGACGGCCTCTACGCCGGCGCGCGGCTCATCGAGATACTGTCGCGCCATGCCGACCCCGGCGCGGTGCTGGAAGCGTTGCCCGACGCGCTCAGCACGCCGGAGCTCCATCTCAAGCTCGCCGAAGGCGAGAATTACGCGCTGATGGACCGGCTGAAAGCCGCGGCACGCTTCGAAGGCGCGCGCGAAGTGATCACGATCGACGGGCTGCGCGTGGAATACGCCGACGGCTTCGGTCTTGCCCGTCCCTCCAACACCACCCCCGTCGTGGTGCTGCGCTTCGAGGCCGACGACGCGGCCGCGTTGAAGCGCATCCAGGAAGACTTCCGCCGGGTGATCCTGGCCGTGAAGAACGACGCGAAGCTGCCGTTCTAGTAAGTGTATTTAACCTAAAAACTGCAATTTAGCCACAGAGATCACAGAGAACACAGAGAGATTTAAGGGGTTGAGCCAGCACGCCAGACTCACCAGACATGGTGAGGTTTGGAAGTAACATGCGTTCTTGATTTTCTCTGTGAACTCTGTGCTCTCTGTGGCAAACAGGTTTTCCAGGTTTATGGGTTGCCGGGCTTCGCCAGCCCGGCGTCCTTCATGAACTGCACCATGTCCGGCTGGCGCTCGGCGAGGTAACGGCCCCAGGCGGCTGAATCCAGGTAGGTATTGTCGAGGAGGTTGCGCGCGGCGTGCTCCTTCCACTCCGCGCTCTGGTGGACCTTCGCGAGCATCGCCTCGTACGTCGCCGCCGCTTCCTTCGGGATGCCGGCCGGCGCAGCGAACCCGCGCCTCACCCCGGAACGGATGTCGAAGCCCTGCTCGCGCAGCGTTGGAATGCCGGGCGCGGCGGCGAGGCGCTGGGCCGCGGGCACGCCGATGACGCGCATCTTCTTCGCCTCCACGTGCGCCATGACCTCGCTCAGGTTCTCGGTGGTCGCGTGCACGTGGCCGCCCAGCACCGACAGCACCGCCTGCGCGCCCTTCATGGAGACGATCTTGAAGCGCGCGCCCGTGGTCTTCTCGATCTGGTAGGCCAGGTAGTGCGCGGTGCCGCCGATCGAGCCGAAGGCGATCACGAGCAAGCCGGGCTCGCGCTTTGCCGCCGCGACGAATTCCGCCATCGTTTTCCACGGCGCGTCGGCCGCGACGGAGAGCGCGTTGAGATCCAGCCCGAGCGAGGCCAGCGGCGTGAACTTGTCGAGGCCGATGTCGAGGCCGCTCCTCAGCGGCGCGGTCAGCAGCACCGTGCTCGGCACCGCCAGCAGGATGGTGGGGTCGCCGCGCTTGCCGGCGACGTAATTGAACGCGATGGTGCCGCCGCCCCCGCCCTTGTTCGACACGACGAGCGGCTGCGGCAGGAGTCTCTCCTTCGAAATGATTTCGGCCACGGTCCGCGCGAAGAGGTCGCCGCCCCCGCCTGCCGAGGTGTGGACCACGAGCTCGACCGGCTTGGCGGGGAAAGCCTGCGCGCAGGCGCCCGCCGCCGCCGCCGATAACATCGCACCACACAGGGAGAGAATCGCGATCTTCATGGTCACCGCCGGTTGGGGTTCAACGTGCCGGGATTGTAGCGCGTCCGCTACGGCTCGATTCTCAGGGCGGAAGCCTTGACGAGCCGCGACCACTTCGCGATCTCCCCGCGCAGGTAATCCGAGAACTCGCCGGGACCGCCCCCGGCGGGCTCGACGCCCAGGTTGGCGAGCCGTTGCCTGACTTCCTCGAGCGCGAGCGCGCGGACGGCCTCGGCGTTGAGCCGCGCGATGACGGCGCGCGGCGTCCGCGCCGGGGCCAGCACGCCGGACCACTGGATCGTCTCGTAACCCGGCACCCCCGCTTCCGCGATCGCCGGCACCTCGGGCAGGCTGGCGGCGCGCTTTGCCGAAGTCACGCCCAGCGCCCGCAGCTTGCCTGCTTTCACGTGGGGCAGGATCACGTTGGCGCTGAAGATCGCGAACTGCACTTCCCCGCCGAGGATCGCGGCGACCGCCGGCGCGCTGCCCTTGTAGGGAACGTGGACGAGATCCACTTTCGCGAGAGTCTTCAGGAGTTCCATGGTGAGCTGGCTGGTGCTGCCGGCCGAGGCGTAGTTGAGCCTGCCGGGGCGCTCCCGCGCCAGCGCCAGCACGTCGCGCAACGTCGCCGGCAGGGACGGATGCGCCACCAGCACCTGCGGCTGGACGCCCAGCTGGATCACCGCGGCGAAATCCCGCACCGGATCGAAGGCAGGCTGGCCCGGCGACAGGATCGAGACCGTCGCGAAGCTGGAATTGGTGAAGAGCAGCGTATAGCCATCGGGCGCGGCAGCCGCGGCGATGCGCGTGCCGACGATGCCGTTGGCGCCGGGACGGCTGTCGATGACGACGGGCTGTCCGAGGGATTCGGCCAGCTTCTGGGTGACCACCCGTGCCTGCGCCTCCACGCCGCCGCCCGGCGCGAACGGCATGATCATCCGGATCGCCTTCGTCGGATAGGGCTGCGCCTGCGCGCCCTGCGACAGAAGGAGGGCAGCGACACAGAGCGCGAATCGCCGCATGGACGCGTTACAGCTTCTGTTCGACCCAGGCGCGAACGGATTCGAGCGCGGCGGGAAGCTTGGCCGGATCCGTTCCCCCGGCTTGAGCCATATCCGGTCTGCCGCCGCCCTTGCCGCCGATCTGCTGGGCGACGAAGTTGACGAGATCGCCCGCCTTCACCTTGCCGGTGAGGTCGCTGGTGACGCCAGCGATCAGCGACACCTTGCCGTCCGCCACCGCGGACAGCACGATCGCGGAGCTCTTCAGCCGGTCTTTCAGCTTGTCCATGGTTTCGCGCAGCGTCTTCACGTCCGCGCCTTCCAGCGTGGCAGCCAGTATCTTGGCGCCTTTGACGTCCACCGCCTGCGAAGCGAGGTCGGTGCCCTGGCCCATGGCGAGCTTCGAGCGCAGGCGCGCCAGCTCCTTCTCCAGCATCTTCTTGTCTTCGAGCAGCGTCATGACGGCCTTCTCGACCATGCCGCCGCCTGCCTGGGCGCGTAGCTGCCGCGCGACCGACTGGAACTCTCCCAGCTGGCTGTCGATCATCGCCAGCGCGTTGCCGCCGGTGGTCGCCTCGACGCGCCGGATGCCGGCGGCCACGCCGCCCTCCGAGTAGAGCTTGAACACGCCGATGTCGCCGGTGCGCTCCACGTGCGTGCCGCCGCAGAATTCGCGCGAGGAGCCGATGTCGAGCACCCGCACCTCGTCGCCGTACTTCTCGCCGAACAGCATCACGGCGCCGGATTTCTTCGCGTCCTCGATCGGCATCACCTGCGCGCGCGTGGCGGTGTTGCGCAGGATCTCGGCGTTCACCCGCGCCTCCACCTGGCGGATCTCCTCGTCGCTCATCGGCTTGTCGTGCGAAAAATCGAAGCGCGTCTTGTCGGCGTCGACGAGCGAGCCCTTCTGCTGCACGTGCGGCCCCAGCACCTCGCGCAGGGCCTTGTGCATGAGGTGCGTGACCGAGTGGTTGCGCATGGTGCGCCGGCGCAGCTCGACGTCGACTTTCGCCTCCACCTTGTCGCCGACCTTGAGCGTGCCGGTCTTCAGCGTGCCGTGATGGCCGAAGACCTCGGGCTGGATCTTCTGCGTGTCGGAAACCGAAAAAGTCCCGCCCGAACCGACCAGCTCGCCGCGGTCGCCGACCTGGCCGCCCGATTCGGCGTAGAACGGCGTCTGGTCGAGCACGACCACGCCCGGCTCGCCCGCCCTGAGCGACTCGACGGCGGCGCCTTCCCGGTACAACGCCACGACCTTCCCGGTGAGGCTCAACGTGTCGTAGCCGCGGAAATCGGTCTTGCCGCCCGAGTAGGCGATGCCCGCCGAGGAAGTGAACTTGCTCGCGGCGCGCGCGCGCTCGCGTTGCGCCTCCATCGCCGCCTCGAAACCGGCCAGGTCGATGCTGACGCCGCGCTCCCGGCCGATGTCCGCGGTGAGGTCGACCGGGAAACCGAAGGTATCGTAGAGCTTGAACACCGTCTCGCCGTCGAGCAGCTTGTCGCCCGAGGCAAGCGCCCCTTCCAGCACGCCCATGCCGTGCTCCAGCGTCTCGGCGAAGCGCTCCTCCTCGAGCTTCAGCACGTCGCCGACGCGCTTCGCCGCGGCGCGCAGCTCCGGGTAGGCGTCGCCCATGGCGCGGTCGAGATCGGGCACCAGACGATGGAAGAAAGGCTGCTTCTGCCCGAGCTTGTAGCCGTGACGGATGGCGCGCCGGACGATGCGGCGCAGCACGTAACCGCGCCCCTCGTTGCCGGGGATCACCCCGTCCACGATCAGGAAGGCGCAGGCGCGGATGTGGTCGGCGATGACGTTGAGCGAGGGGTTCTTGAGGCTCTTCTGTCCCGTCTCTCGCGCCGCCGCCATGATCAGGTCCTGGAACAGGTCGATCTCGTAATTGGAATGCACCCCCTGCAGCACGGCGGCGATGCGCTCGAGGCCCATGCCGGTGTCGACGCACGGCTTGGGCAGCGGCGTCATCACGCCCTTGGCATCCCGGTCGTACTGCATGAACACCAGGTTCCAGATCTCGATGTAGCGGTCGCC
>CAZOQY010000185.1:0-6588 GCA_964581835.1 uncultured Streptomycetaceae bacterium
ATTGCCGGGTCGCGCAGATTCATGTTGGGCGAGGCCATGGCGATCTTCGCGCGCAGCACGTGCTCGCCTTCCTTGAAGCGGCCGTCGCGCATCTGGCCGAAGAGCTTCAGGTTTTCCTCGACGCCGCGGTCGCGATAGGGGCTGTCCTTGCCCGGCTCGGTGAGCGTGCCGCGCAGGGCCCGCATCTGCTCGGCGGACAGGCTGTCGACGTAGGCGTGGCCGGTCTCGATGAGATGTTCGGCCGCGTGGTACATGAAATCGAAGTAGTCGCTGGCGTAGTAGAGATGGTCGTTTCCCGCATGTTCCCAGCGGCAGCCCAGCCACTTCACCGCCGCGATGATCGAGTCGACGTACTCCTGCTCTTCCTTCTCCGGGTTGGTGTCGTCGAAGCGCAGGTGACAGGCGCCGCCGTAGTCCTGCGCGAGCCCGAAGTTGAGGCAGATCGACTTGGCATGTCCGATATGGAGGTAGCCGTTCGGCTCCGGCGGGAAACGCGTGCGGATGCGGGCCGGGTCTTTCGGCGCGCCCTCGTGCGTCTTCGCCGCGCCGGGTTTGCCGCTCCACGTGCGGGCAGCATACTTGCCGCTCGCGAGATCGGCGTCAATCGCGGAACGGATGAAGTTGGAAAGGGACGGGGGCTGCGGGACCTGCTTCGACATCCCGCTATTTTAGCCGACGCACCCGGTCATTGCGGCTTGTACCCTGTCTCCCTGACCAGCCGGGTGAAGCGGTCGCGCTCGTCGCGCAGGAATTTCGCGGCCTCGGCCGCCGGCGGGCCCATCGGGTCGGCGCCCTGCGCCTGGAGCCGCTCCTTCATGTCGGGCGTGAACAGCACGCGCGCCACTTCGGCGTTGAGCGTGGCGACGACCTCCGGCGGCGTGCGCGCGGGCGCGAGCAGCCCCTGCCAGGAACCCGTCAGGAAACCCGGCAGGAATTCGGCGACGGCCGGCGTATCGGGCAGGCTGGCATGGCGCTTCTCGCCGGAGACCGCGATCAGGCGCAGCTTGCCCGATTTCACCGGCGGCAGCGTCGCGAGCATGCCGTTGAACAGCACGTCGGCCTGCCCGGTCATCACGTCCATGATCGATTGCGCGCCGCCGCGCCCGGTGATGTATTCCCACTGGATGCCGGCGCGGTGGGCGAACTGCAGCCCGGCCAGGTACGGCGCGCCCGCCGGGGAGGACGCGTAATTGAGCGCACCGGCGCGCTTTTTCGCCAGCGCGATGAGTTGCGGCACCGTCGTCGCCGGCACGTTCGGGTGCACGCACAGCAGGTGCGGCGAGTACGAGATCGTGGTGATCGGGGCGAAATCCTGCACGCCGTAGCTCGTCTTGGGATAGAGCACGGGGAGGATCACCAGCGTGCCCACGTCGGTCAACACCAGCGTGTAGCCGTCGGGCGCGGACCTGGCGACCAGTTCCATGGCGATCGCGCCAGCGGCGCCGGGGCGGCTCTCGACGATGACCGGCTGCCCCCACTTCTCGGTGAGCTTCGGGCCGATCAGCCGCGACAGGATGTCGGAGGTGCCGCCGGGCGGGAACGGCACGACGATGCGGATCGGCTTGACGGGAAACGACTGCGCGAGAACCGGCGGTGCGGCGGCGAGCAGCGCGAGCAGCGTGATCAGGCAGTGCCTCATGGGTTCTCCCCCCTATATATAGAGTACTTGCGCCAGTGTAATCCCCGGGGCGCCTACCGGAACAGGCCGCGCACCGAGTCGCCCACGCCGCTCGCGCCTTTCGCAAGGCCGGACGTGGCGGCGCGGCCCACGGCCGCGACCAGCGCGTTGATCACCTGGCGCGTAACCTCGGCCGCGGTGGCGCCCGCCGTGGTGCCATCGGTGCGCTTGCCGATGTCGCGCAGGTGCAAGTCGGGCAGGTTCACGGTGAGCGTGTTGCCGGCGGTGAGCGCCGAACTCAAGTTGACCTTGCTCGAGCGGATCACCAGGCTGTCGATGATCATCTTTTTCTGCTGGCCCCCCGCGGACGGCTGCCCGCCGCCGAGCTTGCGGACGGTGGCGTCGACGTTGCGCTGGATTGCCTCGAGGTTGGTGAGATTGCCGGCCTTCTCGTAGGTGATGTCGGCGCCGTGCACGACGATCTCGCGGATGCGGATGACGTCGCCCGCGAGGGTGGCGGGGTCGAGGGCGACGGTGATCTCGCCCAGCGCGGCCGCCTTGTCCGTGCGGTAGCCCTTCGGGTTGCCCAGCCGCAGGCCCTTGATCGAGCCGCGCCCGTCGCGCGGCGACAGGCTGACCGAGCCGACCTGCACGGTGACGCCGGTGATTTCCGGTCCGTAGCGCTCGATCGCGGACTTGACGAGCGAATCGAGCGAGGAGGCGAGCCAGACGGCGCCGGCGATGGCGGCAACGAGGACGACGGCGCCCGCGCCCAGGAGGAGGTTGCGTGTTTTCATCGCCGTCCGTACCGTCCGCGCGCCACGTGCTCAGTCCGGCAGCCGCTTCTGGATCGCTTCGCGCAGCTGCTCGAGCTTGAACGGCTTGGTGATGTAGTCGCTGGCGCCGAGCTCGACGCCCCACTTGCGGTCGTAGGTGCGGGTGCTGGCGGTGAGAAAGATGAAGGGGATCTTCGAAGTCGTGACGTTCTCGCGCAACGTGAACAGCACGCCGAAGCCGTCCATCTCCGGCATGGTGATGTCGCACACGATGAGGTCGGGCATCTGCGCGATCGCCGCGTCCACGCCGGCCGCGCCGTTTTCCGCCACCAGCACCTCGTAGCCCTCGGCCTTGAGGAAGCGCGCGACGTTGGCGCGCAGGTCGGCTTCGTCTTCGATCACCAGGATCTTTTTGGCGCTCATGTTTTATTCCTCATCCCTCATCCCTCCGCCCTCATCCCTCGGTGGGCAGCCGACGGCGGACCGCCGCCAGCAGGTCGGCGATCTTGAACGGCTTGGTGACGTAATCGTTGGCGCCGCTCTGCAGCCCCCGCGCGAGGTCATCCTTGTCCGCGCTCGCGGTGAGGAAGATGAAGGGCAGGGCCGCCGTTTCCGGCCGCGAGCGCAGCGAGGCGAGGACCCCGTAGCCGTCCAGGCGCGGCATCAGGATGTCGCAGAACACCACGTCCGGGCGGTCCTCGCGCACGCGGCGCACGCCCTCGTCGCCGTCGGCCGCGGCGATCACCCGGTAGCCCTCCGCGGTGAGGATGCGCACGAGGTTCGCGCGCAGCGGCGCTTCATCCTCGATCACGAGCAGCGTTGGCATGGGTCAGTCACCCAGGCGGATGGTAACTTGGAAGCGCGTGCCCCGGCCCGGCGCGCTGTCGAAGCGGATGGAGCCGCCGTGCAGATCGAGCGATTTCTTCACGATCGCGAGGCCCAGGCCCGTGCCCGAAATGTTGCCGACGTTGCGCGCGCGGTGGAACGTTTCGAACAGCCGCGGCTGGTCCTCGGGCGGAATGCCGATGCCGCGGTCGGCGACCTCGAACGCCGCCGCGCCGTCGGCCACGCGCACCCGGAAATTCACCGGGCCGCCCTGCGGCGAGTACTTGAAGGCGTTGGTGATCAGGTTGACCAGCACGTGACGGAGCAGCTTCTCGTCGGCGTTCACCGCGCCGCGGGCGCCCTCGTACGAGTAATCGAGCGTGTGGCCGCGGCCGGCGACGAGCCGCATCTCCTCGGCCAGGCTGCCGCAGAACGCCGCGAGATCGGAGGGCGCCGGCTTGAACTCCAGCATCTCGGCCTCGGCCTTGCCGATGATCAGCACGTTGTCGAGCATCTTGGTCATGCGATCGACCGCCGCGCGCACGCTCTGGTAGAGATCCTGCTTTTCTTCCGCCGGCAGCCGCGCGCCGTATTGCTCGAGCAGTTCGGCCGACGACAGGATCGTGGCGAGCGGGGTGCGGAACTCGTGCGAGGTCATCGCGACGAAGCGCGATTTCAGCTCGTTCAGTTCCTTTTCCTTGTCCAGGGCCCGCAGGATTTCCTCCTTCGCGCGCCGGCGCTCGGTGACGTCGACGTTGATCCAGATCGCGCCGCGGGAGAGGTCGGCGGGGTCGACCGCGTTGCCCGTCACCTCGCACCAGAAGCGCGTGCCGTCCTTGCGCTTCATCAGCCGCTCGGCGACGTAGGTGCGGCCCGCGGCGAGCGTGGGGTAGGCCTCCGCGCCGAACGCCTCCCAGCTCTCACGGTCGTCGAAATGCATCAGCGAGCTCTGGCCCACCAGCTCGTGCTTGTCGTAGCCGAGCATCGCGGCGAAGGCGTCGTTGACCCAGCGGTGCCGGCGGTTGGAGGCGAAACTGATGCCGACCGGCGCGGTCTTCAGTATCCCCTCGCGCTCGGCCAGCGAGCGCGCCAGGTTCTCCTGCAGCTCGTGGCGCTCGGTGACGTCGGCGAGAAAGTTGAGCGTCGCGGGCCGGCCCTCCCACTGCATCGCGACGGCGTTGATGTGCACCCAGTGGACGAGGCCGGCCTTGTCGATGATGCGGAACTCGTAGCTGGTTTGCGCTTCCTCGCCGCGCATGCGCTTCATGTAATTGCCGAGCACGACCGGCGCATCGTCGCCGTGCACGAACTCGAGGAAGGGCCTGGCGTAGAGTTCCTCCATCGTGAAGCCGGAGAGCCGCGTGCATTGCGGGTTGGCGTAGCGGATGCGACCGTCCTGCACCACCGCGATCGCCTCGTTCGCGTTCTCCACCACCTGGCGGTATTTCACCTCGGAGCGGGTGAGCGCGTCCACGGCCTCCTGCCAGCGCGCCTCTTCCAGGGCGAGCGAGACCATGCTGGCGACCGAGGAAGCGAAGGAGATGTCCTCGCCGCTCCATTCGCGCGCCGGCCCGATGTGCTCGTGGCAGATGACGCCGACCACTTTTCCCTGGAACCACACCGGCACGTCGAGCATCGAGGTGATGCCGAGCGGCTTCAGGTAGCCGTCGGCGAACTCGCGCGTGGCGGCGTCGGTCTGCGCGTGGTTGGCGGCAACCGGCCGGTTGCCGAGGATCGCGGCAAAGTAGGTCGGGTAATCCGCCGCGGCGAGCCGCGTGCCGGCAAAGGCCGTGTCGGTGGCGCCGCGCTCGAGCGAGAACAGCGCCTCGCACACGATCGCCGCGTTGCCGTCGAGCGACCAGTAGCTGACGCGTTCGATGCCGAGGGTGCGCGCGTCGGCGGCGAGTATCCGTTCGAGCGCGACGCGCTTCTCGGACTTGTCCAGCGCCGCCAGCTCGAGCAGCACCGCGCTCTGGCTGCGTATCGTCTCGGTGCGCTCGGCGATGCGGCGCTCGAGATCCCTCTGCAGGCGCCGCGCTTCCGCCTCGGCGAGCTTGGTGTCGGTGATGTCGGTCGCGATGCCGGTGACGCGGTAGACCACGCCCTTCGCGTCCTGCACCGGGAACGCCCGGTCGCGGATCCAGCGCACGCCCCCGTCCGGGCGCACGATGCGGTAGACCTCGTCGTAATCGCCGCGCGGCTGCTTCGGGAAGGCCGCGACCACGCGCTTGCGGTCCTCGGGATGGATCGCGTCCACGAAAGAAAGCGGGTTGCGCAGGAGCTCTTCCACGCTGCGGCCCCACACGCGCTCGTAGGCGGGGCTCACGTAGAGCATCTGCGACTTCGCCGGGTCGGTGACCCACAGCACCTCGCGCACGTTCTCGGCGATCTGGCGGAAACGGGTCTCGCTGTCCTTCAGGCGCAACTCGGCCTCGATGCGGTCGGTGATGTCGGAGAAGGTCAGCACCGCACAGCGCCCGCCGCCGGCGCGTGCCAGCGCGCGGAAGCTCACCAGCGCGTCGATCTCCCGGCCGTTCTTGTGGCGGATCTTCCATTGGCCGGGAATGCGGGAGGAGTCCGACAGCACGGCTTTCAGGAAGCGGTGGGACTGCGCCGCGATGTCCGCCGGCGCGGCGAGCGTCCAGGGTTTGCCGATCAGTTCCTCGCGCCCGAACCCGGTCAGATCGGAGAATGCCGGGTTGGCCTCGATGAAGCGGCCCTCGTCGTCGATGACGCAGATGCCGATGCGCGCGACGTTGAACGCGGCGACGAGAAACTCGGCGTCGAGGTTGAAAGCGGTTGCGGCCATGTGCGGCCCGCGGCGGGCGGGCTCTTCTCCCTGCTCGATGGGATATTCTATACCGCGCATGAAAGCCCTGACCTCGACTGTTTTGAGGCGTCTTGCCGACGGCGAGTTTCACTCCGGCGAGGCGCTGGCCCGCTCGCTCGACGTATCGCGGGCGGCGGTGTGGCACGCGGTGCGCGATCTCGAGACGCTGGGCGTCGAGTTCTACAAGGTGCGCGGCCGCGGCTATCGCTTGCCGCGGCCCCTGGTGATGCTGGACCGCGACGCGATCGAGCGGCGCCTGGGGGCGCTGGCCGCGCGCTTCGCCATCGAGGTTCGCGACGCCGCGGACTCGACCAACACCCTGCTGGCCGGGCGCGCCGCGGCGGGCGCGCCGGCCGGGACCGTGATCGCCGCCGAATGGCAGCCCGGCGGGCGCGGACGCCTGGGCCGGTCCTGGCACGCCGGCGTCGGCGAGGCGGTCACTTTCTCGCTGCTGTGGCGATTCGCGCGCGGCGCCGGCGCGCTCTCCGGGCTCTCGCTCGCGATCGGCATGGCGCTGGCGCGCGCGCTCGCCGCCGCGG
>CAZOQY010000186.1:0-4862 GCA_964581835.1 uncultured Streptomycetaceae bacterium
CAGGCGGCGGATCAGCCAGTACAGGATGAGGGGCAGCGCGATGACCTTCAGCGCCAGCGTGAGGCCCGCGGAATAATAGAGATGGCCCTGCCCGGTCGAATACGCGACGATCACGCTGTTCGCCGCCAGCACCAGGCCCTGCCACGCGAACAGGTAGATGAGCGTCTGGATGCGGCGCTGCGACAGCATGGCGAACGCGATCAGCAGCAGCAACGCCGCCATGAGATTGATGAGCTGGGCGCTGAACGGCACCGGTCAGGCCCCCAGCAGCAGGTAGATCAGCATGCCGAGCACGCCCAGCAGGAACGCCATGCCGAGAAACTCCGGCGCGCGAAAGATGCGCATCTTGGCGGACACGGTCTCGAGCAGCGCGAGCCCCGCGCCGGCCGCCGCTAGCTTCACCGCGAGCACCAGCACCGCCACCGGCACGGCCTGCCACTGGCCGGCCTCCGCCATGCCCCAGGGCACGAACAGCGCGATGCCGAGCGCGCAGTAGACCGTGAGCTTGACCGCGGTGGCCCACTCGATCAGCGCGAGGTGGCGCCCCGAGTATTCGAGGATCAGCGCCTCGTGGATCATGGTGAGCTCGAGGTGCGTCGCCGGGTTGTCGATGGGCACGCGCGCGTTCTCGGCGAGCAGCACCATCACGAAGGCGACCGCCGCGAACGCCAGGCTCGGATAGAGCGCGAATTCGCGGTGCGCCAGCGTATCGACGATGGTGTTCAACGAGCTCGACTGCACGATCAGGAGCGGCGTGAAGAACACCATCAGCAGCGCGGGCTCCGACAGGCTCGCCACCAGCATTTCGCGGCGCGCGCCGAGGCTGCCGAAAGCGGTGCCGACGTCCATCGCGGCCAGCGCGGAGAACACGCGCGCCAGCGCGAAGATGCCCACCAGCGCGATCACGTCGGCCGCCGGGGCGAACAGCAGATTGGTCTCGATCACCGGCACGATGCTCGCCACCAGCACCATGCAGCCGAACTGCACGTAGGGCGCGATGCGGAACAGGGGCGAAGCGTCGTGAGCGATCACCACGTCCTTCTGGAACAGCTTGGCCAGCACGCGATAAGGCTGCAGCACGCCCGCCCCGCTGCGGTTCTGCAGCCACGCGCGGCACTGGTTGACCCAGCCCAGCAGGAGCGGCGCGATCACGACGACGATCAGCGTCTGCGCGAGCTGGTACGAGAACGATTCGAGATGGTTCATCATGGCTGGCGCACGAACAGCAGCAACACGATCAGCGTCACGAAACTGTAGAGCAGGTAGATATGGATGCGGCCGTGCTGCAGCCTGCCGACCAGGGCCGCGATGCGCTCGTTCAGGCGCGCGACGGGCAGGTAACACCAGTGCCAGAGGCGGTCCTCGGCAGAGGATGAATAGACCGGCCGGCTGTCGAACGGGCTCGGCACCTGGCGGGTGATCCTGAAAAACGGCTCGAAAATCTGCTTGATCGGCTGGCCGAAGCCCTCCGCCGTGTCCTGCATGCGGGCGTTCTGCCCGGGATAGCCGCAGTCCCAGGGGTCGCTGCGGCGCATGCGCCCGTGGTACACCTTGCGCACCAGCACCAGCGTGAGCAGCACCGCGCCCAGCACGCCGAGCAGGAACAGGAGCGGGCCGTAGCTCGCCCGCTCCGGGGCGATCGGCGCGATCAGCAGCCAGCCGGCGGCGCCGGCATTCTCGCCGATACCGTAGCCGACGAACGGCAGCGTGACGTGATCGAGCATCAGGATGACGGCCATCGGGAATATGCCGAGCACGACGCAGCCGATGGCGAGCCAGGCCAGGCCCGCGCGCTCCCACAGGCCTGCGTCACGGGCCTCGATCAGCTTCGTCTCGCGGCACCGCCCGAGAAAGATCACGCCGTAGAACTTGACCATGACGTAGCCCGACAGCGCCGCGGCCAGCACCAGCGCCGCCGTCGAAACCGGCACCAGCATGTTGAGGTACGGGTTGGGCAGGCCCGGCGAGAACAGGAAGGCCTGCAGCAGCAGCCACTCAGACACGAAACCGTTCAACGGCGGCAGACCGGCGATCGCCAGGGTGCCGACCAGCGACAGGCCCGCCACCCACGGCATGTTGCGGATCAGGCCGCCCAACCGGCCGAGGCTGCGCTCGTGGGTCGCGTGCAGCACGGAACCCGTGGACAGGAACAGCAGGCTCTTGAAGCAGGCGTGGTTCAGGCAATGGTAGAGCGTGGCGACCAGCGCCAGCGCCGCCAGCCGCGGGCTGTCGTACGCATGAAAGATGATCGCGAGGCCGAAGCCCGCCAGGATGATGCCGATGTTCTCGATCGAGGAGTACGCCAGCAGCCGCTTCATGTCGGTCTGCACCGCGGCGAACATCACGCCGAACAGCGCGGTGACGAGCCCGAGCGAGAGCGCGATCACGCCCCACCACGGCAGTTGCACGGGCAGCAGATCGAAGGTGACTCTCAGCATGCCGTAGATCGCGGTCTTCAGCATGACGGCGCTCATCAGGGCGGACACCGGGGACGGGGCCGCCGGATGCGCCTCGGGCAGCCAGACGTGCAGCGGCAGCACGCCCGCCTTGGCGCCGAAGCCGAACAGCGCCAGCAGGAACGCGACGCTGCACCAGAGCGGCGGCAGTTCCGCCCCGCGCATGTACTCGAACGTGTATTCGCCGCCCGCGCCGCGCATCACCCCGAAGCAGAGCAGGATGGCGATCGCGCCGACGTGGGCGATCAGCAGGTAGAGAAAGCCCGCGCTGCGGATCTCCGGCACCTTGTGGTCGGTGGTCACCAGGAAATACGACGACAGCGCCATCGTCTCCCACGCCACCATGAAGAGATAGGCGTCGTCGGCGACGAGCACCATCGCCATGCTGGCGAGAAACCAGTGGTACTGCAGGCAGGTCAGCCCCGCCGTCCCGACGTTCTCGCTCCTGAAATAGCCCGCCGCGTAGCACGAAATTCCCGCGGACGTGGCGCCGAGCAACAACAGGAAGAATGCGGAGAGCGCATCGAGCCGCACGTGAAACGGCAGGTCCGGCAGCCCGAGCGGCAGCACCTTGCCGTTCCAGGGCAGCCCCATCGCCGCGAACGCGACGGCCGCGAGCGCAATGCCGGCGAGCGCGCCCAGCGGGTAGAGAAAACGGGGGATGACGCCGGCGCGGCCCGGAACGCAAATCGCCAGCGCGCCGATGGTGAGCCAGACGAGCACGATGCCGAGAACGACTTCCAGCGGAGACGCGGTGACTGCGGGCATCGGCTATGTGCGATCGGCCGCGCGAGTCCATGCAACCGGCATCGCGCGGCAAAGATCCGATTCTATGCGCTTTACAGCCGCCCTAGCAATGCAGATGCCAGGATGAAAAAGACGGCTTGCGCCGTCTTTTTCGTTCAAACAATCGATTCACGATTCACGAATCACGCTCCTAGGGACGGAGATACGCGTAGCCTTCCCGCTGCTGCAGCCGCGTGATTTCCGCCACGCCCGAGGGCACGAAGGTCGCCTCCGGGACGAACTTGCCCTTCGTGATCTTGCGGTTGCGCAAGGTGATCTCGCAAACGTCGAACTGCACCCCGCGCCCCTTCAGCTCCTCGACCGCTATGTTGTAGGGATTGCCGTTGCGATCCTTGGCGCCGTCGAACAGGAAATCCACGCCCTGCGCGTGCGTGACCACCACGATTTTCGCCTTCGGGTTGACTTCCAGGTGATTGCCGATGTTGCGCAACGCGTTGACGGCCTGCGCGCCGGTGTCATTGACGTGATAGACGACCTTGTCTTCCGAAACGTTGCTCTTCGCGCTGCCTCCCGTGGCGGCGCATCCCGCGACAGCCAACAGTAAAAGCGTGACTGACAGTGCCGTGCCGAATCGAACTGTGCCCATGGACCCCTCCTTTTTTGGGACGACTCGCTGCATACAGTAGATCACGGCCCACCCCGCCGCAATACCCTCCCCGGGATAAAGCCGGTTTATCCTATGATAAGCAGAATCGCCCATGGGCCCCGTCACCCGACACCTGATCATCACCGGCCGCGTGCAAGGCGTGGGCTACCGTTTTTATGCGGAACGCAAGGCGCGCGAACTGGGGCTCTCCGGCTGGGTGCGCAACCGCCGCGACGGCAGCGTGGAAGCCGTCGTCCAGGGCGACCCGGGCGCGGTGGAAACGATGATCGCGTGGGCCCGCCGCGGCCCGCCCAGCGCCGCCGTCACCGACGTGCGCGTCGCTGAAACCGGCGGGGAATACGGCGGGTTCGAGACGCGGGCTACGGAGTAGCCCGAAGAGAAAAGTGAAAAGGTAAAGGTGTCGCAGTTCTTGACTATCCTTTTGCCTTTCCCCTTTCCCCTTTTTTCCCTTTTCCCTTTTCTCTTAGCGCTCAGGCGCCGGGTTTGGGCGACTGGGCGCGCAGTCGGATGCCCTCCGCCCGCTTCTTGTAGCGGTCGGCTTCGATATCGCGGCCCTGGGCCGCAAGGACGATCGAGAGCTGGTCGAGGGTGTGCGCGATGCTGAGGTTGCCGGGCTTCAGCAGCTGCTCCTTCACCGCGAGCGCGCGCCGCAGGTACTTCTCGGCTTCCTTGTTCTTGTCCTGGGCGTAGAGCATCGCGCCGATGTTGTGCAGGGTCACGGCGACGCTCATGTGCTTGTCGCCGTAGTGCTTCTGGAAAATGGTCAGCGCCCTCTGGTGCAGCGATTCCGCCGCGGCGTACTGCCGGCGCGCGGACTGCACTTCGGCCTGGACCTGCAGGGCAACGGCCGTGTTGGGACTGCCGGCGCCGTGCAGCTGCGTGCTGACCTTCACGGCGCGCTCGGCGAGCGGCAGCGCCTCGTCCGCCTTGCCGCGCAACCGCAGCACGTGCGCCGCGCGCGCGAGTGACAACTCGGTCGCCCGCGTCTTCTC
>CAZOQY010000186.1:4962-6442 GCA_964581835.1 uncultured Streptomycetaceae bacterium
TCGACGTTCTCGGGACTCAGCCACTCCCGCAGTGAATGAATCAGGTCGTCGTGCAGGTTGACGCGCCATTTCTCGCCCAGGTCGATCTCGCACACCGCGCCGCGGCTGGTGTAGACCACCGACACCGGGCAGCGGCCGCTGCGGTAAGGCGCGAGGAGATCGCGCAGCTTGCCGCCCGAGGAACCGCCGTTGCAGGTGATCTTCATGCCGCGCGCGAAACGGTTGCGTGCCTCGGCGAGATCGAGCACGTCGACCGCGCGAATGCTGGCGCGCGCTTCCCCCCCGCCCTCGAACTCGCCGTTGACCATGCGCCCGCCCCCGCCGCGCGCGCGCAACTGGACGTCCATCACCAGCAGGCCGTCCTCCTTGATCTTGTGCCGGAACTTGTCGAACACCTCGCCGAAAAAGACGATCTCGTTCGGTTCCGAGTCGTCGGCAAGCGTGACGATGCCCATTCTGCCGTTGGCCGAGTTCACGACGCGCACGCTCATCACCACGCCCGCGATGCGGTGCTTCGGACCCCCTCCCGACGAGAAGTTGCCGGGCGACATCGACGCAACCTCGGCAATCCGCAACGGGACGAAGCGCCTCACCTCCTCGCGATAGATGTTGAACGGGTTGCCGCTGAAATAGAACCCGAGCGCGAGCTTCTCGTTCTGCAACTGCTCTTTCACGCTCCACCGCGGCGCGTCCACCAGCGCAGGCTGCTGCGCGGCCTCGGTCAGGTCGCCAAACAGGCTGACCTGATTGGCGGAGCGGCTCGCCTGTTCCGCGCCCTCGAGCGCCATGCCGACGGTGGCGAGCAGGCTCGCGCGGTGGTCGTCGATCGAGTCGAAGGCGCCGGCGCGGATCAGCGACTCCACCACGCGCCGGTTGACCATGCGCTTGTCCACGCGATGGCAGAAGTCGAACAGGTCCCTGAATGGCCCGCCCTCCCTGCGCGCGGCGAGGATCGAATTGATCGCCGCCTCGCCCGTGCCCTTGATGCCGCCCAGGCCGTAGCGGATGGTCTTGACGTCGACCGGCTCGAAGCGGTAGTTGGAATCGTTGACGTCCGGCGGGCGCACGGTGATGCCGTGGGCCGGCGCCTGCGCATCGTCCACGAACTGCTTCACCTTGTCGGTGTCGTTCATGATCGCCGACATGTTGGCGGCGAGGAACGCCGCCATGTGGTGCGCCTTGAAGTACGCCGTCTGGTAGGCGACCAGCGCGTAGGCGGCGGCGTGCGACTTGTTGAAGCCGTAGCCGGCGAACTTCTCCATCAGGTCGAAGATCTCGTTCGCCTTGCGCTCGGGCACCTGGTTTTCCTGCGCGCCCTTCACGAACAGGCCGCGGTGCTGCGCCATCTCCTCGGGCAGCTTCTTGCCCATCGCGCGGCGCAGCAGGTCGGCGCCGCCGAGGCTGTAGGCGCCGATGATCTGCGCGATCTGCATCACCTGTTCCTGGTACACCATGATGCCGTAGGTATTGGCCAGCACCG
>CAZOQY010000187.1:0-6414 GCA_964581835.1 uncultured Streptomycetaceae bacterium
CTGGTCACGTGCTCGCCGGAGAGCTTGCGCGCGGCCCAGTCCTGGTCGAAGAGCTGGTTGACGAGCGCGCCGACCTGGTCGACTTCGGCCTTGCCGAGGTGGCGCCCCAGCAGGGCCGTCACGTCTTCCAGCACGCACTGGCGGCGGAATTCGTGGATCGCCTCCGGCGTGGGGCCGACGAACATCTGGTGGAATTCGTCCTCGCCGTTCTCGGGGTAGTAGGTGACCTCGACTTCCGAGGCGTACTCGGTCAGCGGCGCCAGGTTCTGGAACACTTCCTCGAGCTTGGCGTGGAAGTTGCGGCCGACCTCGCCGGTCCAGCAGACGTTGATCGTGCGCTCGCGCGGGTCGAACTGGATGCCCGGCTCCTCGCGCTCGATGCTGTGGGCTTCGGCGAGCGCGTCCACGTCGAGATACTCGAGCCACGGGCGCAGGGCGTGCTCGACCTGCGACAGGCGCACGCCCCTGCCGAGGAAAACACTGCCGTGTACGTGAACTTCCATGCGCATTTCAGGAACTGCTGCCTGCCGATAGCCGGGGGCGGAAGGATAGCACACTGAGACCGGTGACGAGTGACGGGTGACGAGTGACGGAGAGAAGCCCACCGTTTATCATCGCGAGATCTGCAAAGGAGGGGAAATGATCAATAAGACCGGGCGTTTATGGGTGGCTGGCATGACTGTCGTGTTTCTTGCGGCCGCGGGCTTCGCGCCCGGGGCGTGGGCGCAGGCGTACCCGGCGAAGCCGGTGCGTATCGTCGTGCCGTTCCCGCCGGGCGGCACCTCCGACATCCTCGCGCGCACTATCGGGCCGGGGCTGACCAAAGAATGGGGCCAGCCGGTGGTCGTGGACAACCGCCCGGGCGCCGCCGGCAACATCGCGGCCGAGCACGTGGCGCGCTCGCCCGCCGACGGCTACACGCTGTTCATCACCACGGTCGGGATCCACGCCATCCACCCGTCGCTCTACGCGAAGCTGCCGTTCGACGCGATCCGCGATTTCACGCCGGTCACCAACCTCGTCATGCTGCCGACCGTGCTGACGGTCCACCCGTCGATCCCGGCGCGCTCGGTCAAGGAACTGATCGCGCTGGCGAAGAAGCGCCCCGGCGACCTCTCCTACAGCTCGGCGGGCAGCGGCAGCCAGCCGCACCTGACCGCGGAGCTGTTCAAGACGATGACGAAGGTCGACCTCCTGCACGTGCCGTACAAGGGCGCGGCGCAGCAGCTGACCGATCTCGTCGCCGGCCACGTGGCCCTGACCTTCGCGACCGCGCCCTCGGCGGTGCCGTACATCAAGAGCGGCCAGATGCGCGCCATCGGCGTCTCCAGCGGCAAGCGCGCAGCGGCGCTGCCGGACGTGCCGACCATTTCCGAAACCGTGCCGGGATACGAGGCGGTGGGCTGGAACGGCATGATGGCGCCCGCCAGCCTGCCCGCGCCGGTGCTCGAGAAGATCCACGCCACGGTGGTGAAGGTTTTCGGCATGCCGGATATCCGCAACCGGATGGTGTCGCTCGCCGCCGACCCGATCACCACGACGCCGGCCGAGTTCGGGGCCTACATCAAGGCCGAGATCGGCAAGTGGGCGAAGGTGGTGAAGGACTCGGGCGCCAAGGCGGAATGAGCGGGACGTTACCGAACCTTACGCCGCTGTAAGAAAACCGGCTCCGGCCGGTTTTCTTTTGTCATCCGCGGAACGGCTCGGGCGTTAATGGATTTGAACGCAACAAGATTGAAACGAGCTTCGTGGTGCGCCTGTCCGC
Organism: uncultured Streptomycetaceae bacterium; assembly: GCA_964581835.1. Classification (GTDB taxonomy): domain Bacteria; phylum Pseudomonadota; class Gammaproteobacteria; order Burkholderiales; family SG8-41; genus SG8-41. The sequence goes on from CAZOQY010000187.1 coordinate 1,766, forward strand.
CGCGGTAATGTTCCGGCTGGTCCTGTCCGTGCTGCTGTCCGCGGTGGCGGGGTGCACCATCCTGCAGGATGCCACCACGCGGCTGCCGGGCCCCCGGCTCTACGAGAAGGGCGCGGCCCTGATCGGCGGCATCCGCGACTTCGAGCGGCGCATCGGTTTCCGCGAAACCGACAATTTCCAGGACCTGGACCAGGCGACCGAGTCCTACCCGTTCTGCGGCTTCGTGTCGCAGCTCTACCTGCCGTATTCCTACCAGGATCCCGCGATCCAGTGGCGCAACGTCGGGAACGAGGCGGAATGCCGCGACCTGGCGGGCCTGGGCGCGGACGTCTACTTCGGGCAGACCGAGGCGGTGGGCGAGATGGGCACGCCCGTGACCACCTCGATGCTGGCCGGGTCGCTGGTGCGCTTCGTCTACCTGATATTCCACGAGGACTGCCACGACCAGTTCGACCTGCCGTTCGGCATCGAGGAGCCGTTGTGCAACGTCATTGCCTACAACGCGATGGCGGCGTACGCGGCGGAGCGGGACCGGTTCAACGCGATCGAGCGGGTGGCGATGCGGCGCTACGCGGAACGGGAGTCCGTGCGCACGCGCGCGGCGAAGGCCAATTACGAGCAGCTGGAGGCGTTGTACGCCCGCTATGCCCGCGGCGAGCTGGCGGCGCAGGCGCTGCTCGAGGAACGCGTCCGGATACTGGCCCGGGCGGAGAGGACGCTTGCCTGGGAGAGAGGGTCGCTCAACAACGTCGGCATCGCCAACGACATGACCTACAGCCGGCACTTTCCGATCCTCGAGGACGCATTCATCGCGCTCGGCCGCGACCTCGGGGCGACCGTCGCGTTTTTCAGGAAAGTGGACGCGATGAAACCGGCGAAGGCCGCCTTCCTGAAGCAGCGTCGCCTGAAGAGCGAGCAAAGCCTCGAGTTCGTGCGGGCCTACGAGGAGGCGGTGCTGGACGTCATCCGGAAGGAACTGCCGGCGGCGACCACGGGCGCCGCGAAGAAATAGCGCTAGGAAGCCGCGGTTTTCCCGCCCGCGGCTTCATTGGGCATGAAGAAAACGAGCAGGTTCGAGGCGATGATGGTGCCGGCGAGGAAGTAGAACGCCGTGTGGATGTCGTAAGCGTCGGCGATGATGCCGAACAGCGCCGGCGAGAGGCTGGCGCCCACCGCGGTGATCCCGAACTGCAGGCCGACGCCGCTGCCGGCGAGGTGCTTCGGCGTGGACTCGACCGCCCACGCCTGCAGCACCGGGCGCATGGCGTAGAGGAAGAAGCCGACCAGCGCGACGAACACGATGAACCAGAGGCTCTTGCCGGCGAGCGCCATCGCCACGATCATCACCCCCGTCAGCAGGGCGCTCGCGATGACGATGCGCTTGCGTCCCACCCGGTCCGACAGGTGCCCGGCGATCGGGCTGGCGATGAACCCGCCCGCCTGCAGCAGCGTCAGGCACAGGCCCACCAGGAACGGCGAGTAGCCGAGCTCGTAGGCGAGGTAGACCGGCAGGAAGGTGAGCAGGCCGGTCTGCGTCATGGTGCGGAACGCCGAGCTCACGCACACCAGCATCAGCACCTTGTTCTTGAGCAGGCTGCCGAACTCGCGCAGGTAGTCCGCGACGCTGCGCCTGTGGCCGCCGGCGTTGATCGACTCGCCGCGCGAGGCGGTGAACGCGCCGAGCATGACCAGGATCAGGGTGGCCATGACGATGCCGGGCACGATGTTGATCACCACCACGGTGCGCCAGGTGAACCAGGCAAGCAGCGCGCCCACCACCAGCGGCGCGATGGCGTCGGCGGCGTTGCCGCCCATGCCGTGGAACGACAGCACCAGGCCCTTGCGGTCGGGGTAGCGGTTGGCGAGCGCCGAGATCGCCGCCGGGTGCCAGATGTTGTTGCCGATGCCGACCAGCGTCACGCACACCAGCAGCATCCAGTAGCTGTCGGTGAGGCTCATCAGCGCGTAGGGGAAGCCGACCCAGAACAGCGAGGCCGCCATCAGGTAGCCCATCTTGCCGATCATGTCGACGACCATGCCGCCCGGCAGGTTGGAGATCGCGCCGACGGCGTGCTGCACGGTCATGATGAGGCCGATCTCGGTGTAGGAGAGGCCGAGTTCCTTGCCGATCAGCGGCAGCAGCAGGAAGAAAGTCGCGGTGTACCAGTGCGTGAGGCCGTGGCCGGCCGAGATCAGCCACACGTCCTTGAACGAGCGCTGCGCGGTTTCGGTCGTGGTGGCGGCGGTGTTCACGATGCGGTCGGCGAGGCCTTCAGAGTAGCGCGGATGATAGCACGCGCGTGCCACGTCTCTCCGTCTGAGCCTATAATTTGCGTCAAATCCGGACGCCTCGCGCCGGTTTGACTTCGCGCGTTCGAGCCGGCGAATGATCGCGGCTCAACGCGCGATTTCCATGACAAGAATGAACGCATCCGGCAGGACGGGTGCCACGGAAATGCGCAACGATCTCGAACGCTTCTTCCATCCCGCCTCGATCGCCATCATCGGCGCCTCGCAGGATTTCATCACCATTAGCGGCCAGCCGCTGAAGCACCTGCAGTCGCACCACTACAAGGGTCGGCTCTACCCGGTCAATCCGCGCTACACGGAAGTGGGCGGCGTGAAGTGCTATCCCTCGCTCGCCGAAGTCCCGGAGACGCCCGACCTGGTGCTGATCCTCGTCAACGCCTCGCGCGTGGCGGACATGCTGAAGCAGTGCGGCGCGAAGGGCGTGCCGTACGTGATCATATTCAGCTCCGGCTTCTCCGAGATGGGCGGCGACGGCGTCAAGCTGCAGCAGCAGCTGAAGGAGATCGCGGCCGCGCACGACATCGGCGTCATCGGCCCCAACTGCCAGGGCATGATGAACGTCGCCGACGGCGTGTTCGCCGGCTTCGGCTCGGTGTTCTTCACCGACTACGAGCCGGGGCGCGTCAGCATGGTGTCGCAGTCGGGCGGCTTCGGCTTCTCCGTCATGAACCTCTCGTCCAAGGACGGCGGCCTGCCGTTTCGCCAGATGGTCACGACCGGAAACGAAATCGGCGTGTCCACGCTGGACTTCATGGATTACTTCATCCGCGATCCCCACACCGACCTCATCGCCGGTTACCTCGAAGGCGCGAAGGACGCGCACCGCCTGCCGGAGATCGGGCAGAAGGCGCTCGCCGCCGGCAAGCCGATCCTGATGTGGAAGGTCGGCAATACCGAGCAGGGGCAGAAGGCGGCGGCCTCGCACACCGCCAACCTCGGCGGCGCGATGGCGCTGTACAAGGCGGCGTTCCGCCAGAACGGCATCATCCAGGTGGAGGACATCCAGGACGTGGTGGACTACGGCCGTGCGTTCCGCAGCGGCAAGCTGCCGCGGGGCAATCGGCTTGCCATCATCACCATCTCAGGCGGCGCGGGCATTCTGATGACCGACGAGTGCATCGGCCGCGGCATGCGTCTCGCCGACCTCGCGCCGGAGACGGCGGCGAAGCTGAAGGAATTCGTGCCGAGCTTCGGCTCGATCCACAACCCGGTGGACGTCACCGCGGCGATCTTCAACGACCTGACGCTCATCAACCGCACGCTGCAGGCGATCGTGGACGACCCGGGCGTGGACTGCATTGCCATGATCAACGCCTCGCTGCAGGGCGAGATCGCGAAAAAGATCGCGGGCGAGATCGTGGCGGTCGCCGCCAGGACCGACAAGCCGATTTACATAGCCTGGAGCGCGCGCGACGTGATGGCGCCGGAAGCCTACGCGCTGCTGGAGGCCGCGCGCATCCCGCACTACAAGTCGCCGGTGCGCTGCGGGCGCGCGATGGCGGCGGTGTCGTGGTACGCGGAAGCTGTACGTCGGCGGCAACACCAGTTGAACGAGAAGCCGCTTGTATTGTCCAGCATCCGTGCGCGCAAGGCGCTTGCGGGCCGGGCCGCCGACGTAACGGAACACCAGGCAAAAACGATACTTTCCGAGTACGGCATCGCCGTGACGCAGGAAGGGCTGGCGAAGACGAAGGAGCAGGCGGTTTCGATCGCGAAGCGCATCGGCTACCCGGTCGCGATCAAGGTGCAGTCACCCGACATCTCCCACAAGACCGAGGCGCGCGCGGTGCGTCTTAATATCGGTTCCAGCGACGAGCTGGCCGCCGCGTATGACGAGGTACTGGCGAACGCGCGCGCTTACAGGAAAGACGCCAATATAGAGGGCGTGCTGATTCAGGAGATGGTGAAGGACGGTGTGGAAGCCATTCTTGGCATCACCAACGACCCCCTGTTCGGGCCGGCAGTGATGTTCGGACTGGGCGGCATCTTCGCGGAAGTGCTGAAGGACGTCTCGTTCCGGCTCGCGCCGGTGACGCCGGCCATGGCGCGCGAGATGGTGCAGGAGATCGCCGGCTACCCGGTCCTCGCCGGCGCCCGCGGCAAGGCGCGCGCCGACATCGATGCGCTGGTGGACGCCATCGTGCGCCTGTCGGCTTTGGCAGTGGACATGAAAGACCAAATTTCCGAACTCGATATCAACCCGCTGTTTGTCTTTTCCGAGGGCAAGGGCGTGAAGGCGGCGGATGCGCTGATCCGGCCTGGAATCGTTGACGAGCGCAAATAGACAGGATCAACAAATTTTTCCAACACCCGCCAAAACCGTAAATGGACAGGATTAA
>CAZOQY010000188.1:0-6412 GCA_964581835.1 uncultured Streptomycetaceae bacterium
GCGCCCGCGCGGGCACTTGCGCGCCGCCGTGCGCGGCCAGCCAGTCGGCCCAGTGGCGCCACCAGCTGCCCGGCTGTGCCGTCGCGGCGGCCAGCCAGCGCTCGGGGTCCTCCTCCCGCTCCGGGTTCAGCCAGAAATTGCGGCGGTTCTTCGAAACCGGATTGACGACGCCGGCGATATGCCCGCTGGCCGACAGCACGAATTCGATTCTACCCCCAAGCAACCGGGTGCTGGCATAGGCGGTGCGCCACGGGACGATATGGTCCTCGCGGGTGGCGAGCAGGTAGGCCGGCATGTCCACGCTTCCGAGGTCCACCGGCACGCCGCACATCGTGAGCTTTCCCGGGGTCCGCAGGTTGTTCTCGAGGTAGGTGTTGCGGACGTAATAGCTGTACATGGCGCCGGGCAGGTTGGTGCTGTCCCCGTTCCAGTAGAGCAGGTCGAACGGCTCGGGCGTGCGGCCCTTGAGGTAGTTGTTCACCACGTAATTCCAGATGAGCTCGTTCGGGCGCAGGCTGGCGAAGGTGATCGCGAGTTCCCGGCCCTGCAGCACGCCGCCGGCCGCGAATTCCTGCTCGCGCTTGCAGACGTAGGCGTCGTCCACGAACACCGCCAGCTCGCCGGTGTCGCTGAAGTCGAGCATGGTGGCGAGCAGCGTGAGGCTCGCGACGGGGTCCTCGCCCCGGCCTCGCAGCACGGCGAGTGCCGCGCCGAGCAGCGTGCCGCCGACGCAGAATCCCAGCGCGTTGACCTGGCCGCCGCCGCAAACCTCGGCCGCGACCGACAGCGCCTTCATGACGCCGTGCTCGAGGTAATCGTCCCACGTCGCCTGGCCCATCTCGGGCGGCACGTTGCGCCAGGACACCATGAACACGGTGTGGCCGCGCTCGACGGCGTAACGCACGAAGGAATTATCGGGCTGCAGGTCGAGGATGTAGTACTTGTTGATGCAGGGGGGCACCATGACCAATGGCCGCCCGAACACGGCCTCCGTGGCGGGGCGGTACTGGATCAGCTGCATGAAATCGTTCTGGTAGATCACCGCTCCCGGCGTCACGGCGAGATTGCGCCCGACCTCGAAGGCGGCCTCGTCGGTCATCGAGATCATGCCGCGGTCCATGTCGGCGGCGAGATTGCGCAATCCCCGCGCCACGCTGTCGCCCTCGGTCTCGGCGGCGAGCCGGATCGCCTCGGGATTGCTCCAGGGGAAATTGGCGGGCGACATGGCGTCGATGAACTGGCGCGTGTAGAAATCGAGCTTGCGCTTGACCTGCGGATCGGCCTGGGTGACGTCGACGACCTCGCGCAGCCACTGCGCGGTCAGCAGGTAGGATTGCGCCAGGTAATCGAAGTACGGCGACTGGCGCCATTCGGGGGCGCGGAAGCGGCGGTCGGCGGGGGCGGGCTCGACGACGGGCTGCGCCGGCTCGCCGGGTTGCGCGTAGGCCGCCCACAATTCGAGGCGCTTGCGGTAATAGCGGTTCTGTATTTCCAGCCAGCGCCCGGTGTCCTGGTTGAAACCGGCGGTCAGAGCCCGGAAGATTTCCGTCATGTCGAGGCGGGCGTCGAGGTCGAGCGGCCGGGCGACGCTGTTGATCAACTGGCGGTGGAAGGCTTCGAGGGGGCCGCTCGCAGCGTCGAGGCCGTCGGTGGGGGAAGGCATGGCGTCGATGGGGCGGTTCGGGCCGGGAGGATGAGTTGCGAGGAGGGGAGGAGGATAAGCCGCGTGAATGACGGATTGGCTATGGGGCGGCGTTCATCCTACCAAGCCGCCGTGCCTTTGTGGAAGCTGCGGTGGAAGCCGCGGGGGCTTCAGGCGTGCGAGTGCGCGAGTTCGCCCACCAGCCAGATCGTGAGCACGCCGAGCGCGATCAGGACGACCTGCTGCAGCGTGGCGGCGAGCTCGGGGCGCCGGTGCAGCCCGGGTATCAGGTCGGCGACCGAGACGTAGAGCATGCTGGCGGCGGCCAGGGCCAGCAGGGAAGGTATCCACTGTTCCACCGCCTGCAGCGCGAAGTAGCCCAGCACGCCGCCGGCGACCATGGCCGCGCTGGAGAGCAGGTTGAAGAGCATGGCCCGGCTCTTGCTGTAGCCGGAGTGGAGCAGGATCAGGAAATCGCCCACTTCCTGCGGCACCTCGTGGGCGATGATGGCGATCGCGGTGACGATGCCCAGCTCGTGGTTGGCGAGGAAGGCGGCGGCGATCAGCACGCCGTCCACGAAGTTGTGGAAGGTGTCGCCGATCATGATCATCATGCCGCTGCGGCCGTGGTCGTGGCCGTGAGCCTGGTTCGGCGCGGCCGGGGGATCGTGAGCCTCGCATTGCTCGACGTGGCAGTGGCGCCACAGCACCAGCTTTTCGAGCACGAAAAACAGCAGGATGCCCCCGAGTATGGTGGCGGCCAGCGCCTCGAAGCTGTCGGCCATGCCGAACGCGTGCGGCAGGATTTCGAGGAACACCGCGCCGAGCAGCGCGCCCACCGCGTAGCTCACCAGCACCGGGATCCAGGACGCGCGCGCGTTGAACGCGACCGCGGCCGCGGCCACGACCGAGAGCACGCCGCCCACCACGGTCGCCGCCAGTATCCAGAGCAAGGTCATCGGAATTTCAGGTTGAATCTCGGAAGAGGCGCGGATTATACGTGATTGACGGGCCCGATCAGCCGTCCATCCAGACCAGCGCCGCCATGCGGCCGGTTTCGCGGTCGCGGCGATAGGAGTAGAAGCGCGCGGGATCGGAGTAGGTGCACAGCTCGCCGCCGCTCACCTGCGTCACCCCGGCGCGGACGAGTCGCTGGCGCGCCAGCAGGAAGAGGTCGGCCAGCCATTTTCCGGGTGCATGAGGCTTGAACGCCGCTTCCGCCCGCGGATCGCCGGACAGGAACGCGTCGCGCACGTCCACGCCGACTTCGAAGGCGCGCGCCCCGATGCCGGGCCCGAGGTGGGCGATCAATCCGGCCGCCGGCGCGCCCATGCCCCGGATCGTGTTCTCGACGACGCCGGAAGCCAGTCCGCGCCAGCCGGCGTGCGCGATGGCGACGACCGTGCCGGCACGGTCGGCGAGCAGCACCGGAATGCAATCGGCGACCATCACCGCGCAGACCGTTCCCGGCCGGCGAGCGATGGCGGCGTCGGCTTCGGGCACGGCTTGCAGCGCATCCGCTTCGACCACGACATTGCCGTGCACCTGTCGCAGCCATTTCGGCTCCTGCGGCAGGGCCGCGCGCAGCCGTTCCCGGTTGGCGGCGACGGCCTGCGGGTCGTCCCCGGCCCGCAGGCCGAGATTGAAGCTCGCGTGCGCGCCGCGGCTGACGCCGCCGGCGCGCGTCGTGATCAGCGCCCTGACGTTCGCCGGGGCCGGCCAGTCGGGGATGATCCAGTCGGGGTGGGGATCTTTCATTTGGTACGGCGTGATTCGTGATTCGTGATTCGTGATTCGGATTTTCCCGAAGCGGCTTCCCTTCGCAGGGAGGCGAGCAATCCCTGCAGGTCCGATGGCGGGGCTGCTTCCCATTGCATCGGCTTCCCGCTGCGCGGATGGATCAGCCCGAGGCGTTCGGCGTGCAGCGCCTGGCGGGGGAAGGGGATTTCCCTGCCGCGCCTGCCGTAAGCCGGGTCGCCGATCAACGGATGACCGAGCGAGGCGAGGTGAACCCGGATCTGGTGGGTGCGCCCGGTTTCCAGGCGGCAGCGCAGCAGGGTGGCCTGCGCGTAGCGCTCGAGCACCTCGTAGTGCGTCACCGCCTGTTTCCCGCGCGAGGTCACCGCCATCTTCGTGCGCGCGACCGGGTGACGCCCGATCGGCGCATCCACCTTGCCGTTGCGCGCGACGCGGCCCCGCGCGACCGCGAGGTATTCGCGCCTGACGGTGCGCGCCTGCAACTGGCGGACGAGATCGGTCTGCGCCGGCAGCGTCTTCGCCACGACCAGCAGCCCGCTGGTGTCCTTGTCGAGGCGGTGAACGATGCCGGCGCGCGGGATGCCGGCGAGAGCCGGGGCATGGGCGAGCAACGCGTTCAGCAGCGTGCCCTGCCAGTTGCCGCTGCCGGGGTGCACGACCAGCCCGGCCGACTTGTCGAGGACCAGCAGCGCGTCGTCCTCGAACACGACGTCGAGCGGGATGGCTTCCGCGCGGTGCGCGGTTTCCGCGGGCTCGGGCGCGGCGAGGACGCGGATGCGATCGCCTTCGCGGACCTTCTGCCGGGGCAGGGCAGTGCGTCCGTCGAGGGTGACCCGGCCGGCGCGCACCCATTGCGCGAGCCGGTTGCGGGAATATTCCGGCAACAAAATCGCCAGCGCCTGGTCCAACCGCAATCCGTCGCACCCGGCGGGCACGACGAGCTCGACGGGCCGGGCGCCGGGGCCGGTTGGGTTATAATTTTCTGAAATCTCCGGAGATTCGGCCGTGGTCATGTTCCGCCTTATTTTAGCCCTGTTGCTGGGCGTGCTCATCGGGGCGTGCGGCCTGCTCGGCGAAGAGGCGGACGAGACCAAGGGCTGGTCGGCGCAGAAGATCTACAGCGAGGCGAAGGACAACCTCAACAGCGGCAACTACGAGCAGGCGATCAAGTACTACGAGAAGCTCGAGTCGCGCTATCCCTACGGGCGGTTTGCCCAGCAGGCCCAGATCGAGATCGCCTACGCCCACTACAAGGACGACGAGCCGGTGAAGGCGACGGCGGCGGCGGACCGTTTCATCAAGCTGCATCCCAACCATCCCAACGTCGATTACGCCTATTACCTGAAGGGGCTCGCCAACTTCAAGGACGATCTCGGGTTCACCGGCTATTTCACGGGGCAGGACATGAGCGAGCGCGATCCCAAGGCCGCGCGCGATGCCTTCGACTCGTTCAGGGAACTGGTGGTGCGGTTCCCGGACAGCCGCTACGCGCCGGACTCCATCGCCCGCGTGAATTATCTGTTGAACGCGCTCGCCCAGCACGAGGTGCACGTGGCGCGCTATTACATGCGGCGCGGCGCCTACGTCGCCGCGGCCAACCGCGCCCAGTACGCCCTGAAGACCTATCCCCAGGCGCCGGCCAACGAGGAGGGCCTCGTGATTCTGGTGAGGGCCTACGATGCGCTCGGCATGAACGACCTGCGCGGCGACGCCGAGCGCGTGCTGATGAAGAATTTTCCCAACAGTCCCTACCTCAAGGGCGATCCGCGCAAGTCCGGCGCGCCCTGGTGGCAGATCTGGAACTGGTGAACAGCGCTTCGTTTCTCGAACCGCTGTCCATATAAAAAAAGCCCCGGCATCGCCGGGGCTTTTTTACGTACGCCGGCAAGCTAGTTCGCGACCAGCCGGCCCTCGACCACCTTGACCTTGTCGCCGACGCGGAAGGCGGGCTCGGCCTCGTAGCTGAAGGTCCGGCTGGTGCCGTCGTCCAGGCGAACCGCGACGTTGTAGCTCTGTGTCGATTTGACGTGCTTCTCGATCTGGTGGCCGGCGTAGGCGCCACCGGCCGCGCCCGCCACCGTGGCGACCCGCCGACCACTGCCGTCGCCGATCTGGTTGCCGAGCACGCCGCCGATCACGGCGCCGCCGACGGCGCCGAGGCCGCTGCCTTCACCCTTGTGCTTGACGACGTCGATGGCGACCACACTGCCGCAATTCTGGCAAATCTTCGGCGCGGCTCTGGCCGGTTCCGCCGACGCGACGCGCGCGGGCTCGGCCGGCTTCCTGGGAGTTGCGGCAGCAGCTTTCGGCTTCTCCGCGGCCGGGGCAGCAGCCGGCGCCGTGGCCTGGGGCGTCTCCGCCTTGACCGGTTGCTCTTCGGTCTTGGAAATCGAGCTCGGGATGACGCCGGTCATCACGCCCACGCCGACGGCGCTGAAGATGATTACCGACACGGCTGCGATCGCAACGATGGGGCTGACTTTGCTGGCGGTTTCCGACATGGGGCCTCCTGTTCGTGCCTGTTATGAAGCAGCCATTATTCTAGCGGCGGGAGGATGGCGTGTATGTGACGGATTGCGCCCTGAAACAATCTGTTACCCGGGGAAACCCGCGCGAAGTGTGCGGTATTACCGGTGTCCGCTCAGGCCTGCAGTTCGGGCCGATCCCGGTAGTGCGCCAGCGCTTCCGGGTTCGCGAGCGCTTCCAGGTTCTTCACCGGGCGGCCGTGCACCACGTTGCGCACGGCCAGTTCGACGATCTTGCCGCTCTTGGTGCGCGGGATGTCGGGAACCTGCGCGATTTTCGCCGGGACGTGGCGCGGCGTCGCGTTGTCGCGGATCCGGTGCCGGATTTTCTCCGACAGCGCATCGTCGAGCTGCAGTCCCTCGCGCAGCCGCACGAACAGCACCACGCGCACGTCGGTGGGTTGCCGCGGTGGCCAGTCCTGGCCGATGACCAGGCTTTCCACCACTTCGTCGAGGCTTTCCACCTGGCGGTAGATCTCGGCGGTGC
>CAZOQY010000189.1:0-6401 GCA_964581835.1 uncultured Streptomycetaceae bacterium
ATCGCTTCGTCGCGAAGCTGCGCGAGGCCCCGCCGGGGTCTCCGTTCAACGGGGTCGTCTTCGGCACCACGCGGGAATTCGGGAGGATCATCAAGGAGTCATCGTTTCTCACCGCTCGAACCAGCGCGATGGTGTGCTGGCTGTTCGTGGGCTCCGCTATCTTTTCCGCGGCGTTCGCGCTGCTCGGCGGCCAGGAGGTGATCGAGAAGTGGGTGCTGGGCATGAACCTGACGCCGCTGCAGTTCATGATCCTCGCCCAGTTCATCATCTTCATTCTCGGCTGGCCGCTGGAGTGGACGGAGATCATCGTCATCTTCATGCCGATCTTCATCCCGCTCCTGCCGCACTTCGGCATCGATCCGCTCTTCTTCGGCCTGCTGGTGGCGTTGAACCTGCAGACGGCGTTCCTGTCGCCGCCGGTCGCGATGGCGGCGTTCTACCTGAAGGGCGTGTCGCCGCCGCACGTGACGTTGAACCAGATCTTCGCCGGCATGATGCCGTTCATGGCGATCCAGGTGGTCGCGTTGATCCTGCTCTATATCTTCCCGCAGATCGGGCTCTGGCTGCCGCACACCCTGTACAAATGACGCCAAGCCGGACGCGTAGCGCCGGTTTGGCAGGCGTGCGTTCGAACGGACGGTCGCGGCGTCGTTCAACGCACGCCCGACCGCCGGCATGACTGCACCGTATCGGGACTCGATGCGCCTGCGCTACGCGTGGGTGGTGTTCGGGCTCGCCGCCGCCGCCTTCTGGCTGTCCTTTTTCCATCGCGTCGCCCCGGCCGCGATCGCGACCGACCTGCAGCGGGATTTCAGCATCGGCGGCGCGATGCTCGGCACGCTCGCCGCGACCTATTACGTGATCTACACGCTGATGCAGGTGCCGACCGGAATCCTGAACGACACGGTGGGGCCGCGCCGCGTGCTGGCCGCGGGCTGCCTGATTGCCGGCGTGGGGTCCCTGCTGTTCGGCGCGGCCGAGACGGTCGCGGCGGCGATCGTCGGCCGCACGCTCGCCGGGCTGGGCGTGTCGGTGGCGTTCGTGTCGATGCTGAAGTTGAACGCCGACTGGTTCCAGGAGGGGCGTTTCGCCACGATAACCGGCATCGGCACCATGATCGGGCTGACCGGCGCGCTGGCGAGCGCCACGCCACTCGCCTGGGCCGTGACCTTCGTCTCCTGGCGCAGCGTGTTCGTTGCCGCCGGTGTCGCCTCGCTGCTGCTTGCGGTGGCGATCTGGATCGTCGTGCGCGACCGCTCGGAGTCGGCGTCGCGGCCGCCGGCGGCGCGCGACGGCCCGCGCTGGCGGGACGGCCTCATGCAGGTCGTGCGCAATCGCGCCACCTGGCCCTGTTTCTGGTTCGGGTTCGGCATGTCGGGCAGCTATATGACTTTCGTCGGCCTGTGGGGCGTGCCGTACCTGGTGCACGCCTACGGCCTGACGGTGGTGGAGGCGACTCACCACACGAGCCTGATGCTGGTCTGCCTCGCCGTCTCGCAGGGCTCGATCGGCGCGCTGTCCGACCGCATCGGCCATCGCCGCCCGCTGATCCTCGCTTCCGGGGGCGTCTACTTCGCGTGCTGGATCGCCTGGCTCTCCGGGGCGGCGGCGCTGCCGGGTGCAAGCTACGTGATCAGCGTCGTGATGGGGCTCTCCGTGTGCGGCATGACCCTGTCCTGGGCCTGCGCCAAGGAGTTGAACCCGCCGCAGTACGCCGGGATTTCCATCAGCGTGGTCAACACCAGCGGTTTCCTGGCCGTCGGCCTGCTGCAGCCCCTCGTGGGCTGGCTGCTCGACCGCGCCGCCGCCGGCAGCGCTTATACCGGCGCCCACTTCCTGCCGGGGATCGTGCTGCTCGCGCTTTTCGCCGGCATCGCGCTGGCCGGCGCGCTGTTCATTCCGGAGACGCGGTGCCGTAATATCTGGGCCGGGCTTGAAGCGCGGAGACGCACATGAAACCGGAAATCCTGGTCACCCGTGAAGTATTCGACGAAACGCTGGATTATCTCGCGCAGCACTGCGAGGTCGAGTCCAATCAGCAGGACGTCGCGCTGTCGCCCGATGCCCTGGCGCAGAAACTTGCCGGGCGCGAGGGCGTGATGTGCGCGCTGACCGATCGCATCGATGCGGCGCTGATCGGCCGCTGCCCGCGGCTGAAAGCGGTCGCGAACATCGCGGTCGGTTACAACAACATCGATCTCGCCGCCTGCACGGCGCGCGGCGTGATGGCCACGAATACGCCGGGCGTTCTCGACGATTCCACGGCGGACCTCGCGTGGGCGCTGATGCTGGGCGCGGCGCGGCGCCTGACGGAGCTCGAGCGCCGCGTGCGCGGCGGCGAATGGAAGGGCTGGCGCCTCAAGCAGTGGCTGGGGGTGGACGTGCACCATGCGACGCTCGGCATCTTCGGCATGGGGCGCATCGGTCAGGCGATCGCCCGCCGCGCGGCCGGGTTCGAAATGCGCGTCCTGTACCACAATCGCAGCCGCCTAGCCCCGGATATCGAGAGGAGGCTCAATGCCACCTACGCCGGCAAGGCGGATCTCCTGCGCCAGGCGGATTTCGTCGTGCTGCAGGTGCCGTATTCTCCGCAGACGCACCACCTGATCGGGGCGGCCGAGTTGAAGCTGATGAAGCCGTCGGCGATTCTCGTCAACTCCACCCGCGGCGGGGTGGTGGACGACGCGGCGCTCGTCGCGGCGCTGAAGGATGGCACCATTCGCGCGGCGGGGCTCGACGTGTTCGAGAACGAGCCCAGCCTCAACCCCGGCTTCCTCGATCTCGACAACGTGGTTCTGATGCCCCACATCGGCAGCTCGACCGAGGCCACGCGCCGGGCCATGGCGATGACGGCAGCGAAGAACCTGGTCGCGGCGCTGACCGGCGGCGAGCCGCCCAACTTGTTGAACCCCGAAGCCCGGCGCTGAGCGTGGGCGGCTGAGACTGCCGGCAGACTTCGAGGAGAGTCGGACCCGGACCCTTCCGCGCCCGGGTGCGGGCTGTGGATAACTGCCGGTAAGCGGTACGCGCTGCGCTTGTTCCCCGGGCCGTGCTTCGTGCACAATTCCCCCACCTTCACCATTCCCGGCCGGCGACGACAAGAACCGGGTGATTCCACGTAAAGCTCAGGGGCATGGCCGAGTTCAAAGCGGGTGACCGCATTCACGCGGAGCAGGTGCGCCTGCTCTACCGGCTGTCGCGCCCGGCTTACATCGGCACGCTCATCAATTGCAGCGTGATCATGTTCGCGCTGTGGGGCGTGGTATCCACCACGCTGCTGGGCGCCTGGCTGTGCGTCATGTTCGTCGTGACCGGCGCGCGCTATCTTCTGTACCGGGCGTATTCCGGCGTCCAGCCGCCGGACGAGGAGGCGCCGCGCTGGGCGTTTCGGTTTACCGTGGGCGCCGGCGTCGCCGGGCTGCTGTGGGGTCTGGCGGGGTCGGTTCTCTACCCGGTGTCTTCGCTGCCGCACCAGTTCCTGGTGATCTTCCTGATCGGCGGCATGGCGATGGTGGCCATGGTGGTGCTGGCCCCGGTGCGCCAGGCGTTCTATGCTTTCATGCTGCCCGCCCTTGCGCTGCTGGCGACGACGGTTTTTCTGCAGGGGACGATGCTGCACCTGTTCATGGGTGCGCTGATTCTCGTCTACCTGCTGATCGTGCTCAGCACGGCCCCTATCCTCACCGCGATGATGCGCGATTCATTGCAGGTGAAATTCGAGAACACCGCCCTGGTCGAGCGGCTGTCGGATGCGAACCGCGAGTTGTCCGCGCGCATCGGCTCGCAGCAGCGTGCCGAGGAGGTGTTGCGGCAAAGCGAACAGCGCTACCGCTACATGTTCGAGGCCAACCCGCTGCCGATGTGGATACGCGACGAGCGCACGATGGCGATCCTGGCCGTGAACGAGGCGGCGCTCCAGAGCTACGGCTATTCGAGGGAGGAATTCCTCAAGCTGAAGGCGTCGGACCTGATCGCGCCGGAGGAAATTTCCCGTTTCCTCGAGACGGTAACCAGCCGGGACCCGGGTGGAGGCTACACGAACTACTGGCATCACCGCCGCCGGGACGGCAGCGTGATGGAGGTCGAGACCGATTCCCACGCCTGCGAACTGGACGAACGCTCCGCGCGCCTTGTCCTCGTGAAGGACGTCACCGAGCGCAAGCGCGCCGAGCGGCGGCTGCAGATGGGACATACGATCACCCGCATCCTGGCGGACTCGCGCACGGTGGAGGAGGCGCTGCCGCAGGCGCTGCGCGCCATCTGCGAATCGGGCGGATGGGTCTACGGGCAGCGCTGGGAACTGGACAAGACCGCGACTCGCATGCATTGCGCCGAAGCCTGGCACGCGTCGGGGCAGGGGCTCGAGGAATTCGAGGCGTTCAACCGCACGCGCACGCCAACGCAGGGCGCGGGCAACGGGCCGATTCACAGGGTCTGGCGCGGCAACAACCCGGTGTGGTGCGCCGACCTGGCGGAGGAGCGGCAGATGGTGCGCGGGGCGCTGGCACTCAAGGTTGGCCTGCGTTCGTCGTTCGCTTTCCCGATCCTGGTCGGAGACGGCTTCTACGGCATGCTGGAATTCTTCGGGCGCGAACTGCGGCCGCCCGACCCGGCGCTGATGGAAATCATGCGCACGATCGGCAGCCAGGTCGGCCAGTTCATGGCGCGGAAGGCGGCCGAGATGAACCTGCGTTTCGTCGCCAGCCACGATCCCCTGACGGGATTGTTCAACCGCAACATGTTCAACGAGCGGCTGCAGCAGGCGCTGGCGCAGGCGGCGCGCTTCGAGCGCAGTCTGTCGCTGCTGTTCATCGATCTCGACGGCTTCAAGAACGTCAACGACACGCTCGGTCACAACGCCGGCGATGCGCTGCTGGCCGAGCTGGCGACGCGCTTGCGCGCGACCCTGCGCGAGGGCGACGTGATCGGCCGCATGGGCGGCGACGAGTTCGTGGTGCTGGTCGAGGAAGTCGCGGAGGCGACGCAGGTCGCCGAGGTCGCCAAGAAGGTGCTCGAAATGGCGACGCGGCCGTTCCAGTTCCAGGGCAGGGAATGCGGGGTGACGGCGAGCATCGGCATCAGCATCTACCCCGACGACGGCAAGGACGCGCAGACGCTGCTGAAGAACGCCGATATCGCGATGTACCTGGTGAAGCAGCAGGGCAAGAACAGCTTCCGTTTCTATTCGCCGCAGATGAACGTGCACCTGATGGAACGGCTGTCGCTCGAGTCCGGCCTGCGCCGCGCGATGGAGCGCAACGAGCTGCTGTTGCTGTACCAGCCCAGAGTCGGCGTTCGCGACGGCCAGGTGAGCGGCCTGGAGGTGCTGATGCGCTGGCAGCACCCGACTCAGGGGATGATCAGCCCGGCCGAGTTCGTGCCGGTCGCGGAGGACGCGGGGCTGATCACGGCCATCGGCGAGTGGGCCCTGCAGACGGTCTGCCGGCAGGCGCGCGAGTGGCGCGAGCAGGGGCTGCCGGCCATGCGCGTCGCGGTCAACCTGTCGCAGAAGCAGTTCCTGCAGGACGGCCTGCTGCAGGCGGTGCGCGAGGCGCTGCACCACGAGCGGGTGGAGCCGCAGCGGCTCGAACTCGAGATCACCGAAGAGATGCTGATACGCAATCCCGACCGCGCCGCGCGGCTGCTGGCCCAGTTCAAGGAACTGGGCGTGCGGGTGATCATCGACGACTTCGGTACCGGCTACTCTTCGCTCAACTTCCTCAAACGGCTGCCGATCGACGGCGTCAAGGTCGACCGCTCGCTGATCCTCGACCTGCCCCGCGACGAAGATGCCGCCGCGCTGACGCGCGGCGTGATTGCGATGGCGCACAGCCTCGGCATCGCGGTCACCGCGGAGGGCGTGGAGACGCGCGAGCAATGGGAATTCCTGCTCGACCTGGGCTGCGAGGAAATGCAGGGAAATTACTTCAGCGCGCCGGTGGCTGCCGATCTCGTCCCGGGCATCGTGCGGCAGCCCGCGGCGTCCGGGCGGCGCGCCAGCGTGCAGGCCCTGCGGCCGCGGCGCGGCGAGAGCAGCCTGGAGCAGTAGCCCGGCGCCCTTTATGGGGGTCGGGAATTTGGCTACACTGGGGCAACAATGCCGAAGCGCGGATTTCCCCGCGCGCCCGAGGAGGGGCCCATGAAAACCGTGACGCAGCTGTTGCAGGCGAAGGGACGGGAAGTCCATTCCATCGACCCGGAAGCGCGCGTGTTCGAGGCGCTCAAGCTGATGGCGGAGAAGAATGTCGGCGCGCTGGTGGTGATGGAGGGCGCGAAGCTGGTCGGTATCATCTCGGAGCGCGACTACGCGCGCAAGGTGATCCTGTTGAGCAAGTCCTCGCACGACATCGCGGTGCGAGAGATCATGACCGGCAAGGTGATTACCGTGCGCCCCGGGCAGA
>CAZOQY010000190.1:0-6382 GCA_964581835.1 uncultured Streptomycetaceae bacterium
GTCCGCCTCCTCGCCCGACAGGATCGGGGTGTGCTCGGTGACGAATTCGGCCAGTTGCTTGCGCAGGTCCTCGATATCGGCGGCGCAGGCCCGCAGCACTTCGGAGGCCGAGGGGTTGTCGAGCAGGGCGAGCAGCAGATGCTCCACGGTGATGAACTCGTGGCGCTTTTGCCGGGCCTCCATGAAGGCCATGTGAAGGCTGACTTCCAGTTCCTGGGCGATCATGTCATGTTTCTTCCATCACACACTGTAACGGATGTTGGTGCTGTTTGGCGTACGATTTTACCTGTTCCACCTTGGACGCCGCGACGTCCCTCGGATAAACACCGCAGACTCCGATGCCTTCCCGGTGCACCTTGAGCATGACCTGCGTGGCCTTTTCCCGGCTCAACGCAAAAAACTTCTGCAGGACCATCACGACGAAATCCATCGGCGTGTAGTCGTCGTTCAGCAGCAGCACCTTGAACATCGGCGGCGCCTTGACCTTGGCCTTCTTCGCCTCGAGGACGGTGTCTTCGCGCTGCCGATTCGCCATGCCGGAAACCGCCGTTAATCCCGCGCTCTGATTGGTATTTTCACCATAATACGAAAATTATCAAGTAGCTGCCGGGACTTGCATCACGCTGTATACTTGACTTCCCCCGGCAAATGGCCTAGAAAGCCATTGGGTGTTTGGCTTCAAGCTTGATTCGCTGTAACGGTTCTCCCGTGCGCGATCTTGAAACTCAAACAGCGTGCGGGCGCCCCACCCGCTTTTCTCAGCAGAGGTAGGTGTATGGCAACTGGTACGGTGAAGTGGTTCAACGACGCCAAGGGTTACGGCTTCATTACCCCGGACGACGGCAGCGAAGACCTGTTTGCGCATTTCTCGGCGATCCAGATGAGCGGTTTCAAGACCCTCAAGGAAGGCCAGAAGGTGTCCTTCGAGGTCACCCAGGGTCCGAAGGGCAAGCAGGCCTCGAACATCCAGGCCGCCTGATCCTCCCGCCGGCAAACCCGGCGGTTCCTGCACCAGATAAAAAAGCCCGCGCCCCCAGCGTGGGCTTTGTCACATAGGGCCGCAGTTCGCGCGCGGCCCTCTCACGACCGGCGCAAGGCCGGCCGTCGTTATTTCCGTTACCTTGTTTGTTACCTCGTGCGGCGAATGGATGCGGCACGGACCGGATCCATGCCTCGAAACGACGACGCCCGCGGTCGCGGGCGTCGTGGGCCGGGGGACTGCCCTGCACCGATTGCGGCGCAGGGCAACGTCGCTTACTTGCCCCAGGGCTTGATCGCTTCTTTCAGCTTGTTGTAGCCGTCGAGGTAGCGCGGCCGCTTGCCGGAATAGATCTTGTCGAACGTCGCGAGCTGCGCGTCGAGCCAGTTCGCGAGTTCCCTGTTGCCCGGGTTGGCCGCCTTGTAGGCGTCGTTGATCAGCACGAAGTGGATGCGCGGATCGTAGGGCTGCTTCTCGCCGCCGACCGTCTCGTCGCCGGCCAGCAGGCGCAGCAGCATCGCATCGGCGGAGCCCAGCGTCTGTTCGTAGATCGGCTCGCCTTCCATGCGGTACATGACGCTCGTCATGTCCTTGCCGTTGGTCATGGTGAAGCCCATGTCCTTCCACACCTGCTCGATCTTCACGCCGGACTTCACGTGGTCGAGGACCTTCTGCCCCCACCCGCGGAACACGTCGGCGGCATCGGCCATGAGGTCGGTAAGCCGGTCCCCGTCGAGGTCGGTCGAGTAGACCACGGCTTTGCGCTGCTGATACATGTCATGCAGCATGATGCCGAAGTTGGTGTCGGAGATGTGCTCGTGTATTTCCCCGCTCCAGTTTTCCATGCCGGCCTTGAAGTCCTTGGGCAGCAGCGCGACGATCGCGTCCACGTTCGCCTTGTGCTCGGCGTAGGCGTCCACCACGTACTTGCGCTTCAGCTCGAACTTCGTGCCCTGCAGCAGCCAGCGCAGAATGCCCGCGTTGACCGCGTCCTCCTGCGCCTGCGTCGGCTTGGTGGCGACCCGCCCGATCTGCTTGGTCTCGTGCACGAGCTTGAGGAACAGGCGCACCGCGTACGCCATGCGCACGCCCGGCGTGTTCATTTCCGAGTGGATGTTGCCGGTCGCCTTGTCGACCGTGAACTTCTTGCTGTCCTGGGAATACGGCAGCCCCGGCATGAAACGCACGTTGGTAATGGGGCCGTAGGGCCGCACGTTGCAGTAGACGCCTGCCTTGGTGCGCAGCGGGGCGTTGGCCGACTTGCCCATAACGACGACCTTCTTGCCGTTGTCGTTGACCATTGCGTCGCCGGCGGTGGACCACTTGAGGCAGGTGTAGTCCATCTTGCCGAACCACTCGAGCGGCGCGAGCTTGGTGTCGTGGCGGTACTGCGCCATCATCGGCACGCCGAGGAAAGGCAGGCCCAGCACGTCGAGCGCCATGATCGTGCCGTTCAGCGAGAACATGTCGGTGAACGCATGGGCGACCGGCTTGACGCCGCCGTGCGTGCTGCCGCCTTCCCAGATGACCGCGTCGGAAATGCCCCGCGGCTGGATCCTGGAGCGCTTGAAGATGCTGTCCAGGTACTTGAACAGATCGCCGTTCTGTTCTTCCTGGGCGATCTTCAGCAGGTCGATTCGTTCAGTCATGTTGCTTCTTCTCCGTTCGATTGGGGTCGTCAGTCATGTCATCGGGGTCGTTCGGCGATCCGCCGCAGCATCCGGGACGTGCGGACGTTTCCTGCCCTTGCCTGCCCCTGTCCGAAGGCTTGTGATCGAACCTGCTATCACGCTGCGCCGCAGCGAGGTGGGATGGACGGCCGAGGGGGCGAATTATAACAAATGCGGACACAGCGCCCGCAGAGGCCCGAATCTTCCTGTCGATGCGGCCACAGCAAAGGCTACGCCCCCGGCGCGACGCCCCACTCGCGTTCGATAGGCGCCAACCGGGCACTTGCACAGAACGGGCATTCCGGTCACCGGAAATGCCGGACTGTGTTCCGATCACTGCCTGCATCATCCGATGTGAATGGCTACTGACCGGAGAAAACACCTTGTTTTTACACATTAAATGCTGCGCTGCATTTTATAATAATTTTTATACAAGAACAGATTGCATGGTTTATCGATCGGGTATAATGCAATGCAGCAATGATTTCAATATTCGTTTTCATACTGTGCAATAGCGCATGCTGGGCGTGAGCGTCACGCCATTACACAAGGATGAATGACACCATGAATACGCCCCTTTCCCTGCCCCCCGGTGTCGAAATCCGTGCCGCAACACCGGGCGAGTACGCCGCCATTCTGACTCCGCAGGCGCTGGCATTCGTCGCCAAGCTCGCGCGCAAATTCGAGGGGCGCCGCCGCGAGTTGATGGCGGCCCGCGCCCACCGCCAGGCCGAGTTCGACGCCGGCAAGCTTCCGGATTTCCTGCCCGCGACCCGGTCCGTGCGCGAGACCGAGTGGACCGTGGCGCCGGTGCCGCGCGACCTGCAGGACCGCCGGGTCGAGATCACGGGGCCGACCGACCGCAAAATGGTCGTCAACGCCCTCAACAGCGGGGCGAACGTGTTCATGGCGGATTTCGAGGATTCGAACACGCCGACGTGGGAAAACATGATCGAAGGCCAGATCAACCTGCGCGACGCCGTGAACCGCTCCATCGACTTCACGAGCCCCGAGGGCAAGCGCTACCAGTTGAACGAAAAGACCGCCGTGCTGCTGGTGCGCCCGCGCGGCTGGCATCTCATGGAGAACCACGTGCGCGTCGAAGGCGCGCCGGTTTCCGGCGCGATTTTCGATTTCGCGCTGTATTTTTTCCACAACGCGAAAGCGCTGCTCGCCCGCAACACCGGCCCCTATTTCTACCTGCCGAAGATGGAAAGCCATCTCGAGGCGCGGCTGTGGAACGACATCTTCGTCGCCGCGCAGCGCGAGCTGGGCGTGCCGCAGGGCACGATCAAGACCACCGTGCTGATCGAGACCGTGCTCGCGGCCTTCGAGATGGACGAGATCCTCTACGAACTGCGCGACCACTGCGTCGGCCTCAACATCGGCCGCTGGGACTACATCTTCAGCTGCATCAAGAAATTCCGCTCCAACCGCGATTTCTGCCTGGCCGAACGGGCCCAGGTGACGATGACCGCGCCGTTCATGCGCGCCTACGCCCTGCTGCTCGTCAAGACCTGCCATCGCCGGAACGCGTTCGCGATGGGCGGCATGGCGGCGCAGATCCCGATCAAGAACGACCCCGCCGCGAACGAAGCCGCCCTCGAGAAAGTGCGCGCCGACAAGGTCCGCGAAGCAACCGACGGTTGCGACGGCACCTGGGTCGCCCACCCCGGGCTGGTGGGCATCGCCAGGTCGGTGTTCGACCTGCACATGCCGGGCCCGAACCAGGTCCACAAAAAGCGCGACGACATCCGGATCACGGCCGCCCAGTTGCTGGATTTCCAGCCGTCCCAACCCATCACCGAGGCCGGCCTGCGCAACAACATCAGCGTCGGCATCCAGTACATCGGCGCCTGGCTCGCCGGCAACGGCTGCGTGCCGGTCTACAACCTGATGGAAGACGCCGCCACCGCCGAGATCTCGCGCTCCCAGATCTGGCAGTGGATCCGCAGCCCCAGGGGGGTGCTCGAGGACGGCCGCAAGATCACCCGCGAGCTCGTTCGCAAGCTGCTGCCCGAAGAGCTCGCCCAGGTCCGGACGCTGCTCGGCGATAAAGCCTGGCAGGCGGGCCGGTATGAAGAGGCCGCCGTCCTTTTCGACCAGCTGGTCGGGGAGGACTACGTCGAGTTCCTGACCCTGCCCGGCTACGAACGCCTGACGCGCAATCTGCGCGAACCCGTCGCCGCCTGACGACAGCGACGCGCCGTTTCCGGCCCGGCAGCCCTGGCGACTGCTTGCGGCAATAATAACTACAACTATTTGTTTTATATGTGGTTTTTATTTTTCTTCCTGCCGGGCCGCCGCTCGTTCCATTATCGTGTCAACCGCCCGCGCACCTGCCCCGTTATGGGCGATGACCGAGCTTTCGGTCGTTTGCAAACAACCAACTGTTCAACCAACTAGAGGAAATATCATGAACAAGTTTCTGACCGCCGTGCTGGCCGCCCTTTTTGCCGCTGTGACCGTGACCCCGGTCGCGATCGCGCAGGACAAGAAGGCCGAGACGAAGTCCGAGAAAAAGGACGAGAAGAAGGCCGAGAAGAAGAAGGAAGAAAAGAAGTAATTTTCTTCGTCTTCATGGAAAGGGCAGGGGTAACCCCCTGCCCTTTTTCTTTGGCCGGCCGGCCCCGCCATGCCATTGCCATAAAAGGGTTTTTCGGCTAGTCTAGCTGCGCTCGATAGGGCCCGGGACACCCCCCGGAACAGTCGATAAACCAGTGGAGGAGATACCATGAAGAAGCTGCTCGCTGCAATTTTTGCCGGCCTGTTCGCCATCAGCGTGACCGCGCCGGTCGTCGCGCAAGACAAGAAGGACGCGAAGAAGGAAGAAAAAAAGAAAGACGAAAAGAAGAAAGACGAAAAGAAGAAAGACGAAAAGAAGAAGTAAGCGGATCGCTATCCGACGAAGGGCAGGGTTTCAACCCTGCCCTTTTTGTTTGTACGGGGCACCCGCCAGACGGTTCGGCGTGCCCCGCGATAAAATAACAAGGTGCGAACCCAGGACACCGTCTGGAAACCCAACGTCACGGTCGCCGCCGTGGTCGAGCGCGAAGGCCGCTTCCTCCTGGTCGAGGAGGAAACCGGCCGCGGCCCGCTCATAAACCAGCCGGCCGGCCACCTCGATCCGGGCGAATCCCAGGTCCATGCCGTGTCGCGCGAAGCGCTGGAAGAAACCGCCTATGCGTTCACGCCGACCGCGCTGCTGGGCGTCTACCAGTACCAATCCGCGGCGGATGGCGTGACCTACCTGCGCTTCGCATTCACCGGCGAGATCTCCGGGCATGACGCCGCGCGAGCTCTCGACACCGGCATCATCCGGGCGGCCTGGCTCACGCCCGCGGAAATCCGGATCGAGGGAGCCCGCCATCGCTCGCCGCTGGTGATGCGCTGCATCGACGACTATCTCGCCGGCCGGCGCTACCCGCTCGCGGCCATTTGCCACCACGCCGACTGAAGCCATGGCAGGAAAACGCGTCATCGTCGGCATGTCGGGCGGAGTGGACTCCTCCGTGGCCGCCCTGTTGCTGAAGCAGCAGGGCTACCAGGTCTCGGGCCTGTTCATGAAGAACTGGGAAGACGACGACACCGACGAGTACTGCTCCTCGCGCGAGGACCTCGTCGACGCCGTCGCGGCGGCCGAGCGCATCGGCATCGAGATCGATGTCGTGAACTTCTCCGCCGAGTACAAGGAGCGCGTGTTCAACGGCTTTCTCCGCGAATACCAGGCGGG
>CAZOQY010000191.1:0-6379 GCA_964581835.1 uncultured Streptomycetaceae bacterium
GCGCCCACGGCCCCCGGTCGTTGTTGCCGCGCACGACCGTGACCGGCGCGAGCTTGCGCAGTTTCACCAGCACGTCCGGCTCGTCGATGTCGCCGGCGTGGAGGATGTGCCGACATCCCCTGAGCGCCGCGACTGCCTCGTCCCGCACCAGGCCGTGCGTGTCGGAGATGAGGCCGACTCGAATGATGTCAGTGGCGTTCATCGCTTTAGGAAAAGGTGTCAGGAACTTTTTTTACCCGCATGTCGAGGGACGGGTCCGGGAAAAAGTTCCTGACACCTTTTCCTGTTCAAAGCTGATACCGAGTGATGTCGAGCGAGCCATGGAAAACGCCGAGGATATCAACGTTCCCATCGTCCTTGACCAAGTAGGCGATCCGGAAATGTCCGTAGAGGAGGATTCGCACGTGGCGAGGGGAAGCCGAATAACGATGGCCCACCTCGGGAAAGGAAACGAGGTCTTGCGCCCGCTCGTAGATGCCTTGGACTGTGCGAGCCGCAGCTTGCGGATTATCGGCGGAAACGTACTCGAAGATGTCTTCGAGCCAGCGTTGGGCTTCCGTCGTCCACCTTATCTCTGCCATGAGCGGATTCGCCGCGCCATGTCCTCGTTCGAGATTGCGCGCTTCGCATCCGAGTCCGCTAGTCCGCGCTCGACCATAACGTGAAAGGCAAGCTCGCGGACGATCTCCTCCCGCGAACTATCGTCAGGCTGACCCTGAATAAGTTGGGTAAGCTCTTCCTTTACGGTGGACATGGGTGAAACCTCCACGGTGCCCTTAATTCTGCCATAGCCGTTCGTCTTCGGCGAATGGCGCATTATCTGCGGCGGGCCGGTGAGGACGGTTGAACTTGAAGTATGCCGGCAGCCGGTCCGCAGCAGTCAAAGGTTAGATGGTGATTGCTCATTATGGAAACTGAACGCAATTGTCTTTTGGCTCTTGAATCATTACCGCCACAACGCTACGAGTTTGTGCATTTACTTCGCAGGTATAGGTGCACGCTCCTTTGCTCTTGTACGATGGCCGAACATGTTTATGTACTTCATTGCCGTTTGGAAGCTTCGTGACACCAGCCATATAGCGACTACGATCAGAGCAGTAATTGAAGCCAGGCTCTGAATCAACGATCTTCCCGACCTGATTACTTAACGAGCGAACGAAACCTTCGTGTGACGGAGTCGTCGTGCATGACATAAGTGGCACAATCGCAAGCAAAAGAAGAGCGTTTTTCATTATGAGTTTTTGTGTCTCTCCGCGCCTTGCGGTTCAATCATTCCAGGTATTGCGCGTCCCACCGCTTGTACAGCTCGTACGCCACCGCCTTCATCGCGTACTTGTCCGCGTAGTCCTTCGGGTCAAGCACGTCGTAAACGTAATAATTGGCGCGGTTGTTGACGGTGGTCATCATGTGCCAGATCTTGTCCACGAGGCTGTAGGGCGGCTGCCACTCGAAATCGTCCTGCGCCTCGTAGTGCAGGAACACCGGCAGGATGGGCACACCGGTGCGGATCGAGACTTCGAACGCGCCGGAGCGGAACTCCTTGAACAGGCGCCGGCCCTTGCAGCCGCCCTCGGGGTAGAGGGCGATGTTCTGGCCCGAATTCACGGCGTTCACCATGGTCTCGATCGCCTGGTCGCGCGACGCGGGGTCGTCGCGGTCGACGTAGAGCGTGCCGGCGGCCTTGCTGATGCGGCCGACGACGAACCAGTTTTGCACCTGCAGCTTGGCGAGCGACACCACGTCGAACAGCGCCGGGATGCCGATGTCCTCGAACGCGGCGGGGTGGTTGGCAATCAGGATGTATCGTTGCGGCAGGCGCCTGCGATTCTTCTGGTGCAGCCGCAGGTCCACGTCGAGCGCCCTGACGAAGCTGCGGCACCAGGCCGGGAACATCCACGCCACCGGGTGCCTGCCCGGCCACGGCAGCCAGGACAGCAGGTACACGAGCAGGGTGAACAGGACGAATTCCACCCAGCCGATGAACTTCCGGATAAAACGCAGCGCCAGCAACATCTCGCTCGTTCCTCGCCCTCAAAAAGCGTGATTCGTGAGTCGTGAGTCGTGATTCGTATTCACTTCCCCGCGTGTTGAGCGGCGACTGTTCGTCCGCTCGAGCACGCGGAGTTAAACCGGCGTGATGCGTCCGGATTTAACGCTACTTGGCGGTTCCGTTTGTTTAGGTGCGGTTTTCGAACTCCGCAGCGCTGCCTTCACGACGTCCGGCTCGAGGCTCGGCGCGAAGGACTTGATGAAATCGTACACGAACCGGCGCAGGTAGGTGTTGGCGCGCAGAGTGATGTAGGAGGTGCTCGGCGCGAACAGGTGGCTCGCGTCGCGCGCGCGCAAGGCGCGGTCGTGCGTGGGGTCGTAGGCGATAGTGGTCAGTATCGCGATGCCCAGCCCGTGCTCGACGTAGGTCTTGCTGACGTCGGCGTCCACCGCGCCGAAGATCACGTTGGGCTCGATGCCGGCCTTGCGGAAGGCTTCGGTGACGCGCCAGTAGCCGCTGTAGGCCGGGTCGTAGGTGATGATCGGGTATTTCGCGATTTCCTCGAGCGTCAGCTTCTTCACCTTTAGCAGCGGGTGGCCGCGCTTGACGATGACGCTGCGGTGCAGCTGGTAGCACGGCAGCATCACCAGGTTGGGGAAGCTGCGCGTCGTTTCCGTGCCGATGGCGATGTCGGCGTGGCCGGCCTCGACCATCTCGCAGACCTGGGCCGGATCGCCCTGGCGCAGGCCGATCTTCACGGAGGGGTAGCGCTTGACGAAGCGTTCGATGATCTTCGGCAGCACGTAGCGCGCCTGGGTGTGCGTGGTGGCGATGGTCAGGCTGCCGCCGCCGGGGGAGGAGAAGTCCTCGCCGAGATGCTTGAGGTTGTCGATGTCGGTGAGGATGCGCTGGGAGGCCGCAACGACCTCGCGCCCGGGCTCGGTCAGCCCGACGATGCGGTTGCGCCGGCGCGAGAAAATCTCGAAGCCGAGCTCGGACTCGAGCAGCTTGATCTGCTTGCTGATGCCCGGTTGCGAGGTATGCAGGGCTTCCGCGGCGGCCGAGATGTGGTTGCCGCGGCGGTAGACTTCCCAAGCGTAGCGCAGCTGCTGCAATTTCACCGGGTATCCTCAGGATAACGCAGGGTTCTACTAGAATAATACAATGTTCTGGCAGGTTATTCTCGCCACTGTTAAATTCCAAGCTATGTCTGTTCCTGACAACGCCGAGTTCGATTTCATCGTGGTCGGGGCCGGCTCCGCGGGCTGCGTGCTCGCCAGCCGCCTCTCGGAGAACGGCCGCCACAGCGTGCTGCTGCTGGAGGCGGGCGGGCCGGCGAACAACATCAACCTCAAGATCCCGTTGATGGTCGCGAAGATCCTGAACGACGAGCGCTATACCTGGCAGTACCAGACCGAGCCGCAGTCCCACCTCAACGGGAAGCCGCAGCGCTGGGTGCGCGGTCGCGTCATCGGCGGCTCCGGCTCCATCAACGGCAACCTGTTCGTGCGCGGCGATCCCCGGGAGTACGACGACTGGCGCGAGCAGGGCTGTGCCGGCTGGGGCTACGCGGACATGCTGCCGTACTTCAGGCGTCTCGAGGATTATCCCCAGGGCGACCAGAAGGCGCGCGGCCGCGGCGGGCCGATTCACTGCACCAGTCTCGACAGGTTCGACCCGCTGTCGGATGCCTTCGTGGCGGCTTGCGGCGAAGCGGGGCATCCCCAGCCGCGCGACTACAACGATGGCACGTATGAAGGGGCTTACTACGTCCAGTATTCCACGCGCGACGGCTGGCGCAGCAGCTCGGCGGCGGAATACCTGAAGCCGGCGCGCAACCGCGCCAATCTCACCATCGTCACCGACGCGCCGGCGACGCGCGTGCTGACCGAGGGTAAAAAAGCAACGGGCGTGGAGTTTCGCAAGGGCGAAGCCACCGTCAAAGTGCGCGCCCGACGCGAGGTCGTGCTGGCGGCGGGGCCGCTGGTCTCGCCGAAGCTGCTCGAGCAGTCCGGCATCGGCAACAGCGACATCCTGAAGAAGTTCGGCATCGACGTCGTGCATCACCTGCCGGGCGTGGGGGAAAACCTGCGCGATCATCCCAGCTCGCGCATTTCCTTCGAGTGCGCGCAGCCCATCACCATCAACGACGTGCTGCGCAACCCCTGGCTCAAGATGAAAGAGGGGCTGCGCTGGTTCTTCAAGAGCGAGGGGCTGTTGACGATCTGCTCGGCGACGTCCCAGGTCGCCTGGCGCTGCGACCCGAAATCGGACCGGGCCGACATGGCGATGCTGCTGCTGCCGCTGTCGGGCCGCGACCGCTATGCGCGCACGCCGCGCTACGGGCTCGACCCGCACCCGGGCTTCACGTTCGGCCTGAAAGTGCTGCAGCCGCGTTCGGTCGGCTCGCTCCACGTCCAGTCGAAAGACCCGCTGGTCCAGGCAAGCATGGACCCGAAGTACCTGTCTCATGAGGCCGACGTGCAACTGTTCATCGAGGGCATGCGCTTCGCGCGCCGCATCGCGCAGATGCCGGCGCTGAAACCGCTGGTGGTGCGCGAGACGCGTCCCGGGCCGGACGTGCAGGACGACGCGGGCCTGCTCGACTACATGAAGGAAACGATACAGACGAGCTGGCACATGGTCGGCACCTGCAGGATGGGCGTGGACGCGCAGGCGGTGGTGGATCCGCAACTGAAGGTGCACGGCATGAGCGGGCTTCGCGTCATCGACTCGTCCATCTTTCCGACCATCCCGTCATCGAACACGAACATCCCGACGATCGCCACTGGGGAAAAGGGCGCCGAGCTGCTGCTCGCGGCCACTCGGTGAATAATGAAGCCGGATAAAACTATTTGCCACAGAGAACACAGAGTTCACAGAGGACAATCTCGATTTCAAGCTTTACCCCTCTGGCGAGAGTAGTGTGATGATTCAGTCCATTGAACATCTCCGTGTTCTCTGTGATCTCTGTGGCTGAATTGCAGTTTTTGGGATGAACCGGAGGAGTATGAATATGATGAAGCGATCCCTGTTTTTGTCGTTGCTGCTGGCATCCGGTGCGGCGGCGCACGCGCAGTCGTATCCGGCCAAGCCGGTGCGGATCATCGTCGGCTTTGCAGCCGGTGGTCCGTCGGACATCGTGGCGCGCCTGATGGCGCAGCAGCTCACCGAGCGCCTGGGACGGCAGGTCGTCGTCGAGAACCGCGCCGGCGCGACCGGCATGATCGGCGCCGAGATCGTGGCGAAGGCGCCCCCCGACGGCTACAACCTCTATCTCGCCAGCCAGACGACCCACGCCGTGGCGCCGTACATGTACGCGAAACCGCTCTACGACCCCCTCAAGGAGTTCTCGACGATCGTGCTGGTCGCGCACAACCCGCTGCTCGCCGTGGTGCACCCGTCGCTGGGCGTGAAGTCGGTCAAGGAACTGGTCGCGCTGGCGAAACGGCGCCCGGGGGACCTCAATTTCGCCACCGGGGGGCAGGGCTCCTCGCCGCACATGTCGGTGGAACTGCTGAAGAGCATGACCGGCATCAACATGGTCGCAGTCCACTACAAGGGCGACGGCGCAGCCATTGCCGACCTGCTGGGCGGCCAGGTGCCGATGATGTTTGCCAGCATCGCCGGCCTGCTGCCGCATGCCAGGAGCGGGAGGCTCAAGGGCATCGCGATCACGGGATCGAAGCGCTCCGCGAACGCGCCCGAGTTCCCGACCATCCAGGAAGAGCTGGGCCTGAAAGGCTACGAAGTGGTGACGTGGTTCGGCCTGCTCGCGACCGCGGGCACCCCGGCCGATATCGTCAACCGCCTCAACCGGGAAGTCGTGCAGTCGTTGTCCGACCAGACGGTCAAGGACACCATCGCGAAGCTTGGCATGGAGATCGTCGGCAACTCACCCTCGGAATACGCGGCGTTCCTGCGGGAAGAGAACGTGAAGTGGGGCAGGATGGTGAAGGCCTTGAATCTCAAGGCTGAGTGACGAGTGACGAGTGACGGGTGACGAGTGACGAAAAATGAAACAGTCGATGTGATCGTGGTGGGTGGCGGCAACGCGGCGCTGTGCGCGGCGCTGTCGGCGCGGGACAATGGCGCGGAGGTACTGCTGCTCGAGCGCGCGCCGCAGGAGGAGCGCGGCGGCAACAGTTCCTTCACCGAGGGCCTGATGCGCATCGTCTACAACGGAACGGACGACATCAAGGCGCTCTCGCCCGATCTGACCGCGGACGAGATGGCGAGCGACTTCGGCGCCTATACCGAGGAGCAGTTCTTCGACGACATGGCGCGGATCACGCAGAACCGCACCGACCCGGACCTGTGTGAAATTCTCGTCAAGAACAGCAACGACATCATGCACTGGATCAAGGGCAAGGGCATCCGCTTCCTGCC
>CAZOQY010000192.1:0-6310 GCA_964581835.1 uncultured Streptomycetaceae bacterium
GCCTCGGAGCGGGTGATGGCCTCGCGCAACAGGGCGAGCTCTTCGCGCGCCGCCTCCGTCACCAGCGGCCGGCCGTAGCGCGCGACGAGGCCGGCTACCGCTGCGAGCTGGAGCAGCCGGTCGAGTGAGGGGATCGCGCGACGCGCGGATGCGGCGGGATTCAGCACGGGGGCGGGAATCCGGTCGGGATCACGGCGATGTGGTGCTGCGTGCGCATCGGGATGGACGGAAGGGAGCCCGAAGTTTAGCCCATCGGCTGCCCTTGTGCTATTGTCGCCCCAGCCTTTGGAGGAGGCAGGATCATGAGAAAAACATGGGGCTGTGTCGCCCTGGCGGTCATGACCGCATGGTGGGCGTGCGGCGCTTTCGCCCAGAAGCCCGATCCCGATCCCAGGTACCCCCAGCGCCCGATCCGTTTCATCTGCCCCTACGTGCCGGGCGGCGCCGGCGACATTTTCACGCGCACCATCGCGCAGAAGCTGACCGACTCGCTGGGGCAGAACGTGATCGTCGACAACCGCCCGGGCGCGAACGGCGGCATCGGCACCGATATCGTGGCGAAGGCCCAGCCGGACGGCTACACGCTGCTGATGGGCAACAGCGGCCCGATGACGGTCAACCCGGTGCTCTACCGCAAGGTGCCGTACCATCCGTTGAACGATTTTGCCCCGATCACGCAGGGCACTTCCTATATGTACGTACTGGTCGTCCCGCCTTCCCCGCAGCTGTCCGGGTTGAAGGACTTCGTGGGCGTGCTGAAATCCAAATCCGGGCAGATGACCTACGGGTCGACCGGTATCGGCGGCGGCAACCATCTTTCCGGCGAAATGTTCAACCTGATGGCGGGCACTAGCTCGATCCACGTGCCGTACACGGGCAGCGCCGCCGCGCTCGCGGCTTTGCTCGGCGGACAGTTGAACTACATGTTCGACACCGTGATCACCGCCGTGCCGCATATCCGCGCGGGCAGGTTGAAGGCTCTGGGGGTGACCGCGCGCAAGCGCGCCTACTCGCTGCCCGAGGTGCCGACGCTGGACGAGCAGGGGCTGAAAGGCTTCGAATTGACGCAATGGCAGGCGGTGGTGGCGCCGGCGGGGACCCCGAAGGCCATCGTCGACCTGCTCTACCGCGAGGTCGTGGAGGCGCTGAAGAAGCCGGACGTGATCGAACGCCTGGCGACGCAGGGCGGCAACGAGCTGATTGGCAACACGCCGGAGCAGTTCGCGCAGGTCATCAGGGACGATCTCGCGAAGTACGCAAAACTGGTGAAAGCGGCGGGCATTCATCCCCAGTGACAAGCGATGAGGGGCGCGTGACGAGCAGCAAGCCGCGGCAGGAAATCCGCACGATGCGGGGCTTCTCCCGCAAGCGGCAAGTTGTCAGGCGGCGGAGCGCAGTTGCGATTCGGACCGCGGTAGCGACTTGCCGGACTTGAGCAGGATTTCCAGATCCTCGGCGGGCAGCGGCTTGCTGAAGAGATAGCCCTGGATCTCGTCGCAGCCGTAGCCGTCCAGGCGATTCAGGTGCTCGATCGTTTCGACGCCCTCCGCAATAACTTTCAGGTTGAGACTGTGGCCGAGCTGGATCACGGCCCTGGCTATGGCCGCGTCGTTGGCGTCCTTGGTGAGGTTGCGGACGAATGACTGGTCGACCTTGAGCTTGTCGATCGGGAAGCGTTTCAGGTAGCTCAGGGACGAATAGCCGGTGCCGAAATCGTCGATGGCAAGCTTGACGCCAAGCTCCCTGAGCCGGACCAGGGTGGCGACGGTGGTGTCGAGGCTCTGGATGGCCACGCTTTCGGTGATCTCGAGCTCGATGCATTGCGGGTCGACGCCGGTTTCGCGGATAACGCGCGCGACATGCTCCGGGAAATCCGGCTGGATGAACTGGAGCGCGGAGATGTTGATTGCGACGGTGAGGGGCGGCAAGCCGTGTTCGCGCCAGTTTATTGCCTGGGCGCAAGCGGTGCGCAGAACCCAGTCGCCGATCGGGACGATGAGGCCGGTGTCCTCGGCGGCGGGGATAAAGTCCGCCGGCGACACGAAGCCGCGCGCCGGATGCTTCCAGCGCAACAACGCTTCGGTGCCGATCACGGTCCCGCCGGCAATGTCGACTTGCGGCTGATAGACGAGCGTGAGCTCGTTGCGCTCCAGCGCGTAGCGCAGGTCCGTTTCGAGCGCGAGCCGCTCGATCGCCCGCGCATTGAGTTCCTCGCTGTAGCCCAAAATGCCGGCACCGCGGTCGCGCTTGATCTTCTGCAACGCCGCATCTGCATTGCGGACCAGCGCCGCCGGGTCGCGGCCATCCCGTGGATACACGGCGTAGCCGATGGCCACGCTCGTGAAAAGCTCCCGCTTCTCCACCACGAAGGGCGCGGTGAAGGCGGCCTGGATGTTGCGCGCCAGGCAGGACGCGGGCTCGAGGCAGGCCGACTCGGACACCAGCAGGCAGAACATGTCGGCCTCAAGCCGGAACAGCGTGCTGCTTACGCAGGTTTCCCCGCAATTCTCCAGGGCATACTGCAGCCGTTTCGCCACGAGCTTCAGCAACTGGTCGCCGGCCGCATGGCCTAGGCCCGCGATCACGTTGCGGAAGCGGCTCAGGTTGATCAACAGCACCGCCGGCTGCCCGGTGTCGCCGGCGGCCTGCAGCGTGGCGCTCAGTTGCTCCTCGAACCGGTAGCGGTTGGGCAGGTCGGTCAGCGCATCGTGATACGCCTGGTGGGCGAGCTTGCGCTCGGCCTGCTTGCGTTCGGTGATGTTGGTTATGTAAGCGTGATGCGTGCCAAACTCGGGAAGATACTGGATGTCGCAGCCGAGAGTGAGCGGGCCCACCTCGTATTCCAGATGCTCGTAGGACGAGCGATTGGCGCGCATGTTTCGCAACCGTTCTGGCAGGTCAGGCGGCGCCAGTTCGAGCGGCTCCGACTTGCCGGCTATTTGCAGCATCTGTGCCGTGGCCGGGTTCGACCAGTCCAGCGTTCCGTCAGGGCCGAGACGCAGCACCGGGCTGGGATTCTTCTCGACGAACAGCGCGAGCTTGCGGCGCGCCGCCACGTCGGAGAGAAAGGCATTGATGTAATAGCCCACGAAACCGGCGATCACGAGCAGGATCGCGCAGAAAGCGACGACCACCCGGGTGATCGAGTTGATCCCGGATTCGGTGACGCGGCCGCCCTGGTACACGTCGCCGACGATGACCCCGGCGAGCAGGTCGAGATCGGCCTGCGTCTTGAGTCCCAGCTCGTTGGCGTGGTTGAGCAGCGTGATCGCCGCATCGCGGGCACCGCTTCCCT
Source organism: uncultured Streptomycetaceae bacterium (assembly GCA_964581835.1). Lineage (GTDB taxonomy): Bacteria > Pseudomonadota > Gammaproteobacteria > Burkholderiales > SG8-41 > SG8-41. The sequence continues at coordinate 3,296 of CAZOQY010000192.1, forward strand.
TTTGTATCAACTCGTCCAATTCGCGTACGGTATCCTTGAGCCTCGCATGGCTTTCGGTGACGGAGGCGATGTAGGGGGCGTAATCGGAAACCATGGCGATCGGTGCCAGCGTCTCGGCGATCTTCTCGTCGCGCCGCATGAAGACGCCCTGGAAAATGTTGCGCTGGCCGGAGGCGGAGTACTCATGCAATGCCAGCACTTGCTCGCCGACGGCGGATTTCAGCGCGAGCACCCGCTCGACCAGGGGCAGCTTGGCGTCCAGCAGATGCATGGAGGAGTTGAGCACCATGTCACCCTTGGCGTAGATGATCGCGACCAGCGCGACGCCCAGCGACAGGATCAGCGCGTAGATTGCCAATACCTTGTTGTTCAGGTGCAGTCTCATCACTTCCTCCTTGGGGCAGCGTTGCGGCGGCGGCACGGCAGCAATCAGCCCTTGGTCGCAGGTGACGGGACGCCCTTACAATGGCCTGGCTGAAAGCGACCGCGAGCGCCTGCCAGCATAGTAAAAATGTCAATTAATATCAAAGAGTTGGAGTCTCATCGAGCCGCGCTGTTCAAGTTCGCGGTACTGCAGCTGCGCGACGCGGCGCTGGCCGAGGACGCGGTGCAGGAAACGCTGGTCGCGGCTATCCAGGGCGCGGGACGATACGCCGGCGGCTCTTCCGTGCGGACCTGGCTGGTCGGCATCCTCAAGCACAAGATCGCCGACCACTTCCGCAAGGCCGGTCGCGAGCAGCCGCTGGTCCTCAGCGATGAGGAATCCTCGTTCGAGGATCTCGAAATGCTGTTCAAGGAGGACGGCCATTTCATCGAGGAACCCTGCGCCTGGACGAATCCGGAAGACGCCCTGAGCCAGAGCAGGTTCTTCGAGGTCCTGGAGCGCTGCCTGGACGGCTTGCCGAGAAATGCCGCCCGCGTTTTCGCCATGCGCGAAGTCATGGGCGCGGAAACCGACGACATCTGTAAGGAATTGTCCATCACGGCGACCAACTGCTGGGTGCTGCTCTACCGCGCGCGCATGGGCCTGCGCGCCTGCCTCGAGCAGCGATGGTTCGGGCCGGCGGCCACTCCGGAAAGGAAAACGTGAGCCTCACCTGCAAGGAAGCCAGTCGCCTGATGTCGGCCGGCCTCGACAAGGAGCTGAGTCCCGCCGAGCGCGCCTCGCTGCGCATGCATGTTGCCATTTGCGGCGCCTGCCAGAAACTCGAGAAGCAATTCGGGTTCCTGCGCCGCGCGCTGCGCGCGTACTCGGAGCGTGACCTCGATGCTGATAGCAAGCAGTAGCCGTGAGGTGGCTGATCATGCGGCAGTCGCAAAAAAGCCGCGCATCGCGCGGCTTTTTTGCGGGTGACCGGTCACCAGTCACCGATCACGGATCACGCCTCATTCAAAGAGCCGCTCGGGCAGCGGGAGGCCCGCGAGGTCTTCCGGCGTGAGCCGCCCATCGGGTTCGATGCCGAAGCGCTCGAGCACGTGGATCAGCTGCCGCCCGTGCTGGGCGGAGTGCCAGGTCGAGCGCTCGAACACCATCGCCATCGGCTGCATGCCGTAGTAGGTCTTGATCTTCCGGCTGAGCGATTTGTCCTCCACTCCGTCCCACCACTTCTGCAGCCGCGCGATGACTTCCTCGCCGTACTCGGCGATTTCGGCGCCGGTCGTGAACGTGCCGTCAGCGGGCGGCTTGTTGGCATGCTGGATCGCGTACTCCTTGCCGTCGATAACCGACTCGAGGTAGGCCTCGCCGATGCGGAACACGTGATGGCTCAGCAGCCGGATCGAGCGCGGGCGGTTGGGAATCACGTCCTCTTCGATGCGTTCCGTCGGCATCTGCCGCAGGTAGCGCTGGACCGCGCGCAGGACGAGGATCCACTTCCTGATGAGCTGGTCCGGCGGCAACGGCTTGTGGCCGGTGCCTTGCAGGCCGACGAACTCGGCGACGTCCTCCAGGTTCTGTCCGAAGACGTAGTTCTCGCCCCTGGAAACGACAGGGACGTTGCGGACTCCCAGGGCCAGCAGCTTTTCACGCCCGCCGGGATCGTTCGCGACGTCGATGACGACGTGGTCTACCTTCTTTTTCGAAAGAAACTCTTTCGCTCGGAGACAGCTGCTTCACCCAGGCTGCAGGAAAAGTATGTATTTGTCTTCGTTGGCGCCCATGATTTTTCCCATTGACCGTCTGGGCAGAGACTAATCCCGCATCCGGGGAGCGTCAAGGCGCAACTAGGAGGAAGCGACCGCTCCCGGCGGGCATTCCGCGCTCAGGTTGTCGGCATCACCCGCCCGCTCCGCGGATTCGATGATGCCGCCGCCCAGGCACACCTGGCTTTCGTAGATGACCACCGATTGCCCGGGCGTGACTGCCCATTGCGCTTCGGCGAACTCGACCACGCAGTGCCCGGCGCTTGCCGCGAGCAGCGTGCAGGGCGCGTCTTTCTGGCGGTAGCGCGTTTTCGCGCCGTAGACCCAGTGGCAGCGCGGCGGCGTGCCGCTGATCCAGTTGAGGTCGAGCGCGGTCAGGCGGTCGGACATCAGCGCGGCATGGTCGTGGCCCTGGACCACGGTCAGCCGGTTGCTGCGCAGGTCCTTGGCGGCGACGTACCACGGCTCGCCGTCGCTGCCGCGGCTGCCGCCGATGCCGAGTCCCTGGCGCTGGCCGATGGTGTAGAACGACAGCCCCTGGTGGCGCCCGACGAGCTTGCCCTCGGGCGTGCGGATCTCGCCCGGATTGTCGGGGAGATAGCGGCCGAGGAATTCGCGGAACGGCCGCTCGCCGATGAAGCAGATGCCGGTCGAGTCCTTCTTGTCGTGGTTGGGCAGGCCCGCGCGCCGGGCGGTCTCGCGCACGTCGCGCTTGTAGAGTTGCCCAAGCGGGAACAGCGTCCTGGCGAGCTGCGACTGGTTCAGGCGATAGAGGAAGTAGCTCTGGTCCTTGGTGCCGTCCTCGGCCTTCAGCAACTGGTGGAGTCCATCGACTTCGCGCACCTGGGCGTAGTGGCCGGTGGCGATCAGATC
>CAZOQY010000193.1:0-6309 GCA_964581835.1 uncultured Streptomycetaceae bacterium
CAAGATCGAGCCTCGTTCGAGGCGGCCGCATCGCATCATCCGCATCGTGGAGAAGCCCGAGCCCGCCGCCGCGCCTTCGAGACTGGGCGTCGTCGGCCGCTACATACTGACGCCGCGCATATTTCACCACCTGCAGCGCGTGAAGCCCGGCGCTGGCGGCGAGATCCAGCTGACCGATGCCATCGCGGCGCTGATAACGGAAGAAGACGTGCTGGCCTACGAGTTCGACGGCGTGCGCTACGACTGCGGCAGCAAGCTCGGCTACCTGCAGGCCAACCTGCAGTTTGCGCTGAAACACCCGGAAATTGGCATGGACTTCAAAAAGTACCTGCGCGGCCTGAACGGATGGAAGCAACCGCGGCCATGACGCGCGGCCGCCGGCGCGGCCCTATAATATATGCGCCATGGCCGACAAGCTGATGATCGTGATGGTCAACACCGACCCGAAGAACGCGGCCGAACTGGGCGCGCCGTTCTTCCAGGCCACGGTGGCCGCGGCGATGGATTACGAGGTGGAGGTGATCCTGACGGCGCGGGCCGGCGAGCTTGCGATGCGGGGCGTGGCGGAAAAGATCTACATCAAGGAAGGCTCGGGCAAGAGCGTCTATGATTTCATCAAGGATGCTCACCAGGCAGGCGTGCGCTTCAAGATTTGCACGCCAACCCTGGACTTGTGGGGCAACGACCTGATCCCGGAAATCGAGGAGACGGTCGGCGGCGCCTACGTCATCCAGCAGGCGATGGACGATCGCGTCGTCACTTTCACTTATTAAATGGCTGTTTCGTAATGTATGAAACAGCCCCTAATGCAGGGGTGCACGAGGGGAGTATCCCCTCGTACCGAATCTAAGTGGCACTTTCCCCGGACAAGGCACGGCAGGTGCTCGAGACGGCGGACCTCGTGTGTTCAGCCGCCGAGGTTTCAGGCGCGGTCGCCCGACTGGCGGCTGAAATCACCGCCGCGCTGTCGGGAAGCTTTCCCCTGGTGCTGTGCGTGATGCGCGGCGGTGTCGTGTTCGCGGGCCAGTTGCTGCCCCGGCTCAGGTTCCCGCTCGAATTCGATTACATCGAGCTGACGCGCTACGGGGCATCCACCCGCGGCGGCGAGATCGTCTGGAAAGTCATGCCGGGCATCCCGGTCGCGGGACGAACGGTGCTGGTGGTCGACGACATCCTCGATGAGGGCAGCACGCTGGCGGCGATCAAGGATCGACTCGCTGCGTCCGGCGCGAGCCGCGTCCTCTGTGCCGTCTTTTCCGAGAAGGACACCGGCCGCCCGAAACCGGCCAGGGCCGATTTCACGGGCGTGCGGCTGCCCAATCGCTACGTGTTCGGATTCGGCATGGACGTGCGCGGCGCCTGGCGCAACCTGCCTGAGGTTTACGCGCTGAAGGACGGAGAATGAATCCGTCACTCGTCACTCGTTACTCATCACGGTCATGCTAGCGATCATCGGCGGCAGCGGCTTCGCGGACCTGCCCGGTCTCGAACCGGTCCGGCGGCAGGCCGTGCGCACGCCTTACGGGGAGCCCTCCGGAACGCTGGCTTTCGGCAGGATGCAGGGGCGCGATGTCGTATTCCTTGCGCGCCACGGCGCCGGGCACACCATACCGCCCCACGAAGTCAACTATCGCGCCAATATCTGGGCGCTGCACTCGCAGAACGCAAGCGACGTCGTGTCCGTCGCCTCGGTGGGAGGCATACGCGCGGATCTCGGGCCGGGCACGATCGCGGTTCCCGACCAGATCATCGATTACACGCATGGCCGCGCGGCCACGTTCTTTCATCGTGCCGACCGGCCCGTGACCCATATCGACTTCACCCAGCCGTACTGCGAGGGCCTGCGCCTGCGCCTGCTTGCGGCGGCGGCAGCGGCGGGCGAGAGAATCGTGCCGGGCGGCACCTACGCTACGACGCAGGGGCCACGGCTCGAGACCGCCGCGGAGATCGGCCGGCTGGAGCGCGACGGCGCAGACATGGTCGGCATGACCGGCATGCCGGAAGCGGCGCTCGCGCGCGAGCTGGGCCTGTGCTACGCGGCGATTGCCGTGGTGGTCAATCATGCGGCGGGGCGCGGCAGCAGCGCCCAGGCGATCAGCCATGCCGACATGGCCGACGTCACGCGGACCGCCATGGCGCGCGTTCTCGGGATACTGGACAGGCTGGTGACAACCGATGGCGGTTAGACAAGTACTGCGCATGGGCGACCCGCGCCTGCTCGAGCCTTCGCGGCCAGTCGAGCGCTTCGATACGCCGGAACTGCACGCGCTGATCGCGGACATGGACGACACCATGCAGGCGCTGAACGGTGCGGGACTGGCGGCGCCGCAGATCGGCGTCGGGTTGCAGGTGGTGATCTTCGGCGTCGGCAAAAATCCGCGCTATCCGGATGCGGAGGAAGTACCGTACACCGTGCTGATCAACCCGGTCCTGGAACCGGTGGGCCGGGAAATCGAGGAAGGGTGGGAAGGCTGCCTGAGTGTGCCCGGCATGCGCGGCCTGGTGCCGCGCTACCGGCAATTGCGCTATCGCGGCTTCGACCAGTACGGCAAGGCTATTGATCGCACGGCCAGCGATTTCCACGCGCGGGTGGTGCAGCACGAGTGCGACCACCTCGCCGGGATACTCTATCCGATGCGCATACGCGACCTGCGCAACTTCGGCTTCAGCGAGGAACTGTTCCCGGGCGAGGACCTGCAGGACGACTAGCCCGTCGGAGCGCGGAGCAGGGGCCCCGCGTTTTAGCGGGGATGCGACCGCGAAGACGGGTCAGGTCCGCAACTGCTCAATCAAGTCGTTTTCCAGTCGCACGATCTTCTTCTGGTCGCGCAGGGCCGCCCCCGACACGATGAAGACGTCCTCGGCCCGGGCGCCGAGGGTGTTGATCTTGGCGGTGTTCAGGTTGACGTCGTAAGTCGTCAGCACGCGGGCGATGCGCGAGAGCAGGCCGGGCCGGTCCCCGGCGATGAGCGACAGCACCCAGGACGTGCCTTTCTCGTCGGGCTGGACGTTGACCTCGGGCGAGATCGGGAAATGCCGCAACTGGCGGGAGAGTCGCGGCTTGCCCAGCGCGGGCAGAGGCGTCTTGTGCAGCAGCAGTTCGGCAAGGTCGTGCTCGATCAGGCCGATGACGTCGCGGTACTGCGGGCGGCGGTTGTCCGGGTCCTGGACCTGGAAGCTGTCGAGCGCGTAACCATGGCGGGTGGTGTAGATCTTGGCTTCGAAAATGTCGTAGCTGATGCGCTCGAAGAAGCTGCAGATGCGGGCGAACAGCTCTTTCTGGTCGGGCACGTAGATCATCACCTGCAGGCCTTCCCCGGCGGGCGACAGGCGCGCCTTGACCACCGGCTCCTGCGCCGCCGCGCGGTAGTAGAGCATCCGCGCATGCCAGGCGATTTCCTGCGGTTCATGCCGCAGGAAATAGGAATCGCCGAGTTGCGCCCACAGTTTTTTCTCGGCCTCCTCCGGCACCGCGTAGAGCCGCAGTTTGGCGCGGGCCTCTTCCTGTCGCGATTGCAGGCTGCTGGCGAGGGTGAACGGGGCGCCGGTCAACCTGCGCCGCGTGGACCAGAACAGGTCCTCGAGCAGCTTGCCTTTCCACGCGTTCCAGACCCTGGGGCTGGTGCCGCGAATGTCGGCGACCGTGAGCAGGTAGAGCGCGATGAGATGGCGCTCGTCGCCGACGCGGTCCGCGAAAGCCTGCACCACCGCGGGGTCGGCGGTGTCCTGCTTCTGCGCGGTCGAGGACATGACCAGGTGGTTTTCGACCAGCCAGGCGATCAGCTCGACGTCCTCGCGCGACAACCCGTGCTCGCGGCAGAAGCGGCGGGCGTCGGTCGCGCCAAGCTGCGAATGATCTCCGCCGCGCCCCTTGGCGATGTCGTGGAACAGGGCGGCGAGATAAAGCACTTCCGGCCGTTCGAAATTGCTCATCAGGCGGCTGCACAGCGGGTACTCGTGGGCGAGCTCGGGCACCGCGAAGCGCCGCACGTTGCGCAGCACCTTGAGGATGTGCTCGTCCACCGTGTAGACGTGGTAGAGATCGTGCTGCATCTGCCCGACGATGCGCCCGAAGACAGGCAGGTAGCGGCCGAGCACGTCGTACTGATTCATGCGCCGCAGCGTGCGCGCCACCCGCTCCGGGCTGCGCAGCAATTGCAGGAACTGCTCGCGGTTGTGCGGGTTCTTGCGAAATGCCGGATTGATCAGGCGCCGGGCGCGCCACAGCGCGCGCAGGCCCGACGCGCTCATGCCTTTCAGCTCGGGATGCTGCTGCAGCAACAGGAAACTTTCCAGTATCGCCGCCGGTTGCCGCTGGAACAGGCGCTCGTCTCGCGGCACCAGCAGTTCGTCGCGGCTGCCGAAGCGATCGTTGATCGCACGGTATTCCTTGTCCCGGGGCGGGCTGATGCGCATGCCCAGGTTCTGGAGCACGATGGCATTCAGCTGCGATACGGCCTTGGCGGTGCGGTAGTAGCGCTGCATCAGCTGCTCGCTCGCCAGGCGGTGCGGCCGGTCGTGCAGGCCGAATTCCCGGGCCAGCGCGGTCTGGTAATCGAACAGCAGGCGGTCTTCGCGCCGGCCGGCGCAATAGTGCAGGCGGATGCGCAGCGATTGCAGCAGTTGCTCGTGCTGGCCGATTTCGCGGGCTTCCGCCGGCGTGATCAGGCCGCGCCGCGCCAGTTCGGACCACGTTTTCCCGACACCCGCCGCGCGCGCGATCCAGAGTATGGTCTGCAGGTCGCGCAGGCCGCCGGCGGCCTCCTTGATGTTGGGCTCGAGGTTGCTCTCGGCGTAGCGCATGTGCCGCTGCTGCTGCTCCAGCAGCTTCGCCTGCATGAATTCCGCCGGGTCGAGCGTCTCCTTCATGCGTTTGACGAAGCGCTTGAACAGCTCGCGCTTGCCGGTGAGGAGCCGTGCTTCCAGCAGCGTGGTCTGGACCGTGATGTCTTCCGCGGCCAGGGTCGCGCATTCGTCGATGGTGCGCACGCTATGGCCCACTTCGATGCCGATGTCCCACAGGGTGCCGATCAATTCCTCGATCTTGGCGGCAAGGGAAGCGTCCGCGGAAGAGGGCAGCAGGATCAGCAGGTCGACGTCGGAGCAGGGGAATAGCTGGCCGCGGCCGTAGCCGCCCACGGCCGCGAGCGCGACGTTGCGCGGCATGGCGTGGCTCGTCCACAGTTCCTTGAGCTGGCGATCCACTATCGCCGACAGGCGCCGCACCAGCTCGCGCGGTGATTCGCGGGCGGAGAATTCCTCGCGCAACTGCACGCGCAGCGCGGCCAGCCGCTGCTTCCACTGCCCGATGCGCGCCTGGGCGGGCGCGGCCGGCGTCGCGACTTCGAGGACAGTCATGCGCTCAGGCGCCCGTCACGGGCCTGGACGGCGCGCCCGACGAAACGGTCAGCACCTCGTAACCCGAACCCGTGACCAGTACCGTGTGCTCCCACTGCGCCGACAGGCTGTGATCCTTGGTCACCACGGTCCAGCCGTCCGCGAGCTGGCGGATGTCCGGCTTGCCGGCGTTGATCATGGGCTCGATGGTGAAGGTCATGCCCGCTTCCAGCCGCAGGCCGACGCCGGCCCTGCCGTAATGGAGTATCTGCGGTTCCTCGTGGAATTTTTTGCCGATGCCGTGGCCGCAAAATTCACGCACCACGCTGTAACCGTGTTTCTCGGCATGGCTCTGGATGGCGTGCCCGATGTCGCCCAGCTGCGATCCCGGACGCACTTGCTCGATTCCCCGCCACAGACATTCGTAGGTCACTTCGCACAGCCGGCGCGCCTGGATCGAGGGATTACCGACGTAGTACATGCGGCTGGTGTCGCCGTGGTAGCCGTCCTTGATGACGGTGACGTCGATGTTGATGATGTCCCCGGCCCGCAGCTTCTTGTCCCCGGGCACGCCGTGGCACACCACGTGGTTGACCGAGGTGCAGATGGATTTCGGATAAGGCTGGTAGCCGGGCGGGGCGTAGTTGAGCGGCGCCGGCACGGCTTTCTGCCCGGTAGTGATGAAATCATGGCAGAGGCGATCGAGTTCGTCGGTGGTTTTTCCGGCCTTGACGTGGGGCGTGATGAAGTCGAGCACCTCGGCGGCGAGGCGTCCCGCCACCTTCATCTTCTCGATTTCCTGCGGGGACTTGATGCTGACGGCCATTGAGCGCTGCCCGCGCGGCAACGGCGGGGGAGTAAGTGGCTGGTTTTCCAGGGACAGCGGATTTTAGTCCAGAACGCCCCCTCGCGCACGGAACGCTCCGCGCCTTGAGAGAAGCGTGTTTTCCGTGATAAACTAGCAAGTTAGCT
>CAZOQY010000194.1:0-829 GCA_964581835.1 uncultured Streptomycetaceae bacterium
CCGCAGCCGTCTCATCACCCACGGCGTCGCGCGCTCGCCGAATCGGGCCATGCTGCGCGCGGTCGGCTTCGGTGACGGCGATTTCGAAAAGCCCATCGTCGGCGTCGCCAACGGGCACTCGACGATGAACCCGTGCAACGCCGGCATCCAGCCGCTGGTGGACCGCGCGATCGTGGCGTTGCGCGAAGCGGGCGCGATGCCGCAGATGTTCGGCGTGCCCACCGTCACCGACGGCATCGGCATGGGCACCGAAGCGATGAAATACTCGCTGGTCTCGCGCGAGGTGATCGCCGACGCCATCGAGACCGCGGTCAACGGCCAGGCGATGGACGGCGTGCTGGTGTGCGGCGGCTGCGACAAGAACATGCCGGGCGGCATGATCGCAATCACGCGCATGAACGTGCCCGGCATCTACGTCTACGCCGGCACCATCAAGCCGGGCCGGTGGAAGGGCCAGGATCTCACCGTGGTCTCCGCGTTCGAGGCGGTGGGCGCCTACGCCGCCGGCAAGATGAGCGACGAGGACTTCATCGGCGTCGAGAAGAACGCCTGTCCCAGCGTCGGCGCGTGCGGCGGCATGTACACCGCGAACACCATGTCGTCGTCGTTCGAGGCGCTCGGCATGAGCGTGCTGGGCTCCTCGCAGATGGCCTCGCCCGACCCGGAGAAGGCGGATTCGGCGGCGGCCTCCGCGCGCGTGCTGGTCGAGGCGATCAGGCGCGACCTGAAGCCGCGCGACATCGTGACGAGAAAGAGCATCGAGAACGCGGTCGCGCTGATCATGGCGACCGGCGGCTCGACCAACGCGGTGCTGCATTACCTCGCGATC
>CAZOQY010000194.1:839-6302 GCA_964581835.1 uncultured Streptomycetaceae bacterium
ACGAATGCCTACGGGCTGGCGAGGCAATCAAGATTCTGCTCGAGCGCGACATCAAGCCGCGCGACATCATGACCCGCACGGCGTTTGAAAATGCGATGGTGCTGACGATGGCCGTCGGGGGTTCGACCAACGCGGTGCTGCATTACCTCGCGATCGCGCACGCCGCGGGCGTCAAGTGGGCGATCGACGACTTCGAGCGCATGCGCAAGAAAGTGCCGGTGCTGTGCGATCTCAAGCCCTCTGGCCGCTACGTGGCGGTGGATTTCCATCGCGCGGGCGGCGTGCCGCAGGTGCTGAAGATGCTGCTCGCGCACGGCCTGCTGCACGGTGATTGCCTGACCATCACCGGGCGCACGATGGCGCAGGAGCTTGCGAGCGTGCCCGAGGCACCCAAGTCCGGCCAGGACGTGATCCGGCCGTGGACGAAACCGATGTACCCGCACGGCCACCTCGCCATCCTCAAGGGCAACCTCGCGCCGGAGGGATGCGTCGCCAAAATCACCGGCCTGAAATCACCGAAGATCACCGGCCCGGCGCGGGTGTTCGACTCGGAGAACGCCTGCATGAACGCGATCATGGCGAAGAAGATCCGCGCCGGCGACGTCATCGTCATCCGCTACGAGGGCCCCAGGGGGCGGCCCCGGCATGCAGGAAATGCTGGCGCCGACCGCGGCGCTGATCGGCCAGGGCCTCGGCGAGTCGGTCGGCCTCATCACCGACGGGCGTTTCTCCGGCGGCACCTGGGGCATGGTCGTCGGCCACGTCGCGCCGGAGGCATTCGAGGGCGGGCCGATCGCGCTGGTCAGGGAAGGCGATTCCATCACGATCGACTCGGTGAAACGCCTGCTGCAACTCAACGTGCCGGCCAGGGAACTCGCCGCGCGCCGGAAGAAATGGAAGCAGCCGAAGCCGCGCTATACGCGCGGCGCGCTCGCCAAGTTCATGCGGCTCGTATCCTCCGCCTCGAAGGGCGCCGTGACCGATTGAGCGGGGGAACGGGCCCCTTCCGGCAAACCCTCGGGGCCTTCCCGTTTCCCCCGCACCCCCTCCATCACGCAACCAAGCGTTTTTGCAGATACGGACACTGACATGAAAGCGTTCGCGAAGCGGGTCATCGAGGCGCGCTGGTTCGAGCCGTGGATGATCGGCCTGATTCTCTTCAACGGCGTGCTGATCGGGCTCGAGACCTCGAAGGACTTCGTCGCGCAGTACGGCGACTGGCTGCACCTCGGCAACGACATCATCCTCGGCGTGTTCATCATCGAGGTGGCGCTGAAGCTCGCCGCGGTCTCGCCCCGCTTCGGCCTCTATTTCGGCAGCGGCTGGAACCTGTTCGACTTCACCGTGGTGGTGCTGTCGCTGATCCCGGCGACCGGCGAATTCGCGCTGGTGGCGCGGCTGGTGCGCGTGCTGCGCGTGCTGCGGCTCGTGTCCGCGGTGCCGCAGCTGCGCCTCATCGTGGCGACGCTGGTGCGCTCGATCCCCAGCATGGGCCACGTCATCCTGCTGATGAGCATCATCTTCTACATCTACGCCGTCACCGGATTTCACCTGTTCCACGAGCACGACGCGGAGCACTGGGGCACGCTCGGGGCGGCGCTGCTGACGCTGTTCCAGATGGTCACGCTGGAAGGCTGGGTCGACGTGATGGACACGGCGATGGAAGCGCACCCGTGGTCGTGGATCTACTTCGTCTCCTTCGTGCTGATCGGCACCTTCGTCATGCTGAATCTCTTCATCGCCGTGGTGATCAACAACCTCGATGCCAGCAAGTCCGCCGAACTCGAAGAATTGCGCGACCCGGTCACGCACGACGAGGTCCTGCAGGAACTGGCTCGCACGCGGGAGGCGCTGATGGAATTGCAGCGCAAAATCTCGGCCTTCCCCGCCCGGGACGCGGACTAGCCCCGCGGACCGAGAACTAGTTCACGCCGCGCTCGTCCCGGCGTTTGACGCCGGCCCGCGCTGTTGGCTATGCTGGTTTGGGCTCGCCGTGTTTTCTCCGGGACCAGCATGCGGCGGGTTTCGTTCAACCCACACAAGGAAAAAACCATGAAATCCTTCCATCGCTGTATTGCCCGCCTGCTCATCGTCTGCACGGTCGGCATGGGCCTGCCGCTGCCCGCCTCGGCGGGAATCGTCTCTACGGACCAGATCGTGGCCGGCGTTGAACGCGACCAGATCCGGGATTTCCTGGACCGCGCCGAAATCCAGGCGCAGATGCAGTCCATGGGCGTTGACGTGGCCGCAGCGCGCGCCCGGGTCGATGCGTTGACCGACGAGGAAACGCGCGATCTCGCCGCCCGCATCGGCGAATTGCCCGCCGGCGGCAGCGTGCTCGGCGTGCTGTTCGCGGTATTCATCATCCTTCTCATCACCGACATCCTCGGTCTCACCAAGGTGTTTCCGTTCACGCGCTCCGTACGCTGACCGGCCAGCTGTTCCGCGGCAGGATCCCCGCGCCGGCGGGGGTCCTGCTGCTTCTCGCCGCGCTGTGGCTCGGCGGCTGCGCAAGCCCGCAGGCAAACCGCCTCGCCTCGCAACCCCCGGCGAGCCTGCCCGCGCGCCTGGAACTGGAAGCGGTGCCGTTCTACCCGCAGGCGGAGTACCAATGCGGTCCGGCCGCGCTCGCCACCGCGCTCTCGCACGCCGGCATCGCCACCTCGCCCGAGGCCCTCGTGCCGCAGGTCTACCTGCCGGCGCGCGAAGGTTCGCTGCAGGCGGAGATGCTCTCCGCCGCGCGCCGCAGCGGCCTCGTCGCTTACCGGCTTGCGCCGCGGCTGGAAGACCTGTTGCGTGAAATCGCAGCGGGCAACCCGGTCATCGCGCTGCAGAACCTTGCTTTCGGCTTCGCGCCGGTGTGGCACTACGCGGTGGCGATCGGTTACGACCTCGACCGCGAAGAGGTCATCCTGCGCTCCGGCACGACGCGCCGGCTCGTGATGACGCTCCATACTTTCGAGCGCACCTGGGCGCGTTCCGGGCACTGGGCAATGCTGGTGCTGCCGCCCGAGCGCCTGCCGGTCAGCGCGGCCGAGGAGGCGTATGTCGCCGCGGCTGCGGCACTGGAACGCTCCGCCGCGCCGGCCGCCTTGCGCGCCTACCGCACCGCCCTTGCCCGCTGGCCCGCCAACCTGGCCGCCCGCATCGGATTGGGCAACGTTTCGTACGCACTGAAAGATCTCTCCGCGGCTGAAACTGCATACCGGCAGGCCGTCACCAACCACCCGCACGCCGCGGATGCCTGGAACAATCTCGCGCAGGTGCTCCTCGAAACCGACCGCAGGCCCGAGGCACGCGCCGCCGCCGAGCGCGCCGTCGCGCTCGGCGGCACGCGGCGGTCCCAGTACGAAGCCACGCTCCGCGCCATCCTGCAGGCGCGTTGAACGCCGGGGCACTGGCGCCGTTGCCGTGCCACAATCTGCGACAGCCCTCGCGCGATCGCCCATGCCCAACCGTCTCGCCTCCCAGACCTCGCCGTACCTGCAGCAGCACGCGGACAATCCCGTGGACTGGCATCCCTGGGACGAGCAGGCGCTCGCGGCCGCCCGCGGCGAGGACAAGCCGATCCTGCTCTCGGTCGGCTACTCCGCCTGCCACTGGTGCCACGTCATGGCGCACGAGTCGTTCGAGGACCCGGAAGTGGCGGCGGAGATGAACCGGCATTTCGTCAATATCAAGGTCGACCGCGAGGAGCGGCCCGACCTCGACCAGATTTACCAGACCGCGCACGCGATGCTGACGCAGAGGAACGGCGGCTGGCCGCTGACGCTGTTCCTGACGCCGGACGGCACGCCCTTTTTCGGCGGCACCTACTTTCCCAAGCACCCCCGCCACGGCATGCCGGGCTTCCTCGCGCTGCTGCCGCGCATCGCCCAGGCGTACCACGAGCGGCGCGAGGACATCGCCAGGCAGAACACGGCGCTGATCGAGGCGCTGGCGCGCACGCTGCCGGCGCCGGGCGGGGAACGCGAACTGAAACGCGCGCCGCTCGATGCCGCGATGCGCGATTTCGCGCGGGCGTTCGACGACGTCCACGGCGGCATCGGGCGCGCGCCGAAATTCCCGCACCCGTTCGAGCTCGCGTTCTGCCTGCGCCGCCACGCGCTGGACGGCGGCGAGCCGGCCCTCGCCATCCCGCGCCTGACGCTCGAGAAAATGGCCGAGGGCGGCATCCACGACCAGCTCGCCGGCGGTTTCTGCCGCTACAGCGTGGACGAGTACTGGGACATCCCGCATTTCGAGAAGATGCTCTACGACAACGCCGCCCTCCTCCCGCTTTACGCCGACGCCTGGCTCGTCACCGGCCGGCCGCTGTTCGAGAAGACGGCGCGCGGCATCGCGCAGTGGGTCATGCGCGACATGCAATCGCGGGACGGGGAAAATGAGGGAGGCTACTACTCCTCGCTCGATGCCGATTCCGAGCACGAGGAAGGCAAGTTCTACGTGTGGACGCCGGACGAAGCGAAGGCGTTGCTCGACGCCAACGAGTACGCCGTCGTCGCGCCGCACTACGGGCTCGACGGCGAGCCCAATTTCGAAGGCGCCCGCTGGAACCTGCGCGTGGCGAAGCCGGTTGCGGCCGTTGCCCGGCAGCTGGGCCTGGCGCCGGCCGAATGCGAGCGGCGGCTGGACGGCGCGCGGGCGAAACTGCTCACCGCCCGCGAAAAACGCGTGCGGCCCGGGCGCGACGAGAAGGTGCTGACGAGCTGGAACGCGTTGATGGTGCGGGGCATGGCGCGCGCCGCGCGCGCCTTCGACGAGACGGCCTGGCTCGCCTCGGCGCGCCGCGCGCTGGCGTTCATCCGCGCGACGTTGTGGAAGAACGGGCGCCTGCTCGCGACCTGCAAGGACGGCACCGCGCACCTCAACGCCTACCTCGACGACTACGCCTTCCTGCTCGACGCGCTGCTGGAAGTGATGCAGTGCGAATTCCGGGCGGAAGACCTCGACTGGGCGCGCGCGCTCGCCGACACGCTGCTGGAACAATTCGAGGACCGCGCGGCGGGCGGCTTCCACTTCGTCTCGCACGACCACGAAAAACTGATCCACCGCGCCAAGCCCGGCCACGACAATGCAACGCCCGCCGGCAACGGCATCGCGGCGTTCGCCCTGCAGCGGCTGGGACACCTCGTCGGCGAACCGCGTTACCTGGATGCGGCCGCCCGCGCGCTGAAGCTGTTCTACCCCGCCATGGAACAGCAGGCGAGCGGCTTCGTCAGCCTCGCCACCGCGCTCGACGAATTCCTCGCGCCGCCGCAACTCGTCATCCTGCGCGGGCAAGCCGTGGAAGCGGCCGGGTGGCAGCGCGCGCTGGCGCAGACGTACCGCCCCGACACGATGGTGGTCGCACTGCCCGCGGAGCCCGGCGGTCTGCCGCCCGTACTGGACAAGGGCGCGCCGACGAGCGGTGTCAACGCCTGGGTATGTCGCGGCGTTACCTGTCTGCCGCCCGTGACGGAA